>NZ_JBEZKJ010000005.1:0-215086 GCF_040651675.1 Streptomyces sp. NPDC048415
GGCCCCCCTTGTCGCGCTTCGCGCTCGTCCTCAAACGCCGGACGGGCTGAAAATCAGCCTCCGGCGTTTGAGGGGGCGGAGGGGGCGGAGAAGGCAGAAACGCATTGCCCAGAACGGGCGACCCCGTCCGCGCGGCTCACCCGGCGGCGCGGTGCCGTTGCGTATGGCTATTTGCATGATGAGCACACGAATGAGGTGCCGCGGTGTCGCGGTGCTGTTGGCGGCGGTGGTGGCGACGCCCGTGGGGGCGGTGGCGGCGGAGACGGGGCCGCCCGCGCCCGGACCCGTGAGCGAGCTGGTGCCCGGCGTGCCCCCCGGCCCCCTCCAGCCGTGGCAGATCGACACCCCGGACCAGGTCCTGGCCCCGAAGGTGTACACGCCCAGCGCGGAAGAGGACGCGGTGGAGCCGAGGGACGCCCCCGTCGGCACGGACGCGCTGATCGAGTACGTCCCGCTCAGTGACGCCGCCGCGGTCCCCGCCGTCGCCTGCACCAAGCGAACGGGTCCCTACCAGCGCCAGGTCGAGCGCCGGTTGAAGCTGGCCGTGGACGGAAAGCAGTCCGCCGCCGACTGCCGGGCCATCCGCGCCTTCCAGAGGAAGTACGGCATCAAGCCGAGCACCGGCTTCGCGGGCCCCGTGACCTGGGCGCGCATGCAGCTGCTCGCCGCCCAGAAGAACCCGAACGCAGCCCGCAAGTGCCCGGTCCGTACGTACCGCGTCGCGTGTGTCGACCTCAACCGCCAGCTCACCTGGGTGCAGAAGGGGAAAAAGGTCGTTTATGGGCCGGTACCGATGCGTAGCGGGGGAATCGGACACCGGACGCGTGCCGGCTGGTTCAAGGTGTATTGGAAGCACAAGAACCACTGGTCGACGCTCTACAACAACCCGATGCCGTACGCCCAGTTCTTCAGCGGCGGCCAGGCCTTCCACGCCGTCTACGGCAGCATCTACACCACGGCCGGTTCGATGGGCTGCGTGAATCTGCGACTCGCCGACGCCCGCGCCCTGTGGCGTGTGCTAAAGAAGGACGACCGTGTGTACGTGTGGGGCCGCCGGCCCGGCAGCTGACCCATGCCTTCCGGGGGCCTGCGCATAAAAGACTGTCGTACCCCTCTGAGACACTGGGGGCGCGATGACAGAGACAGCACACCCGCGGACGGCAGCCCTGCGCGCCCGCGCCGAGATCGATCTGGCCGCCCTGCGAGCCAACGTGCGGACCCTGCGCGGCCACGCGCCGTCCGCGGCCGTGATGGCCGTGGTCAAGTCCGACGCGTACGGCCACGGGGCGGTGCCGTGTGCCCGCGCGGCGCGCGAGGCGGGCGCCACCTGGCTGGGCACCGCCACACCCGAGGAGGCCCTCGCCCTGCGCGCGGCGGGGCTGCCGGGCCGGATCCTGTGCTGGCTGTGGACCCCGGGCGGCCCCTGGGCAGAGGCCATCGAGGCCGACCTCGATGTCTCGGTCAGCGGGATGTGGGCCCTGCGGGAGGTCGTGGAGGCGGCCAGGGAGGCCGGCACACCCGCCCGCGTCCAGCTCAAGGCCGACACCGGCCTCGGGCGCAACGGCTGCCAGCCCGCCGACTGGCCCGAACTCGTCGGGGAATCCCTGAGCGCCGAGGCCCAGGGGCTCATCCAGGTGACCGGTCTCTGGTCGCACTTCGCCTGCGCCGACGAGCCCGGCCACCCCTCCATCCAGGCCCAACTCACCCGTTTCCGCGAGATGGTGACGTATGCCGAGGAGCGGGGCGTCCGCCCCGAGGTGCGGCACATCGCCAACTCGCCCGCCACGCTGACCGTCCCCGAGAGCCACTTCGACCTCGTGCGCACCGGGATCGCGGTCTACGGCATCTCGCCGAGCCCCGAGCTCGGTACCCCGGCCGACTTCGGGCTGCGCCCGGTGATGACCCTGAGCGCGTCACTCGCACTGGTCAAGCACGTTCCGGCGGGTCACGGCGTCAGCTACGGGCATCACTACATCACGCCCGGCGACACCACCCTCGGCCTCGTGCCCGTCGGCTACGCGGACGGCATCCCGCGCCACGCCTCCGGCACCGGCCCCGTCCTGGTCGGCGGCAAGTGGCGTACGGTCGCTGGCCGCGTGGCGATGGATCAGTTCGTCGTCGACCTCGGCGGGGACGAGCCCGAGCCCGGCGCCGAGGCGGTCCTGTTCGGCCCGGGCGACCGCGGCGAGCCGACCGCCGAGGACTGGGCCCGCGCGGCGGGCACGATCGCGTACGAAGTCGTCACCCGGATCGGAACCCGAGTGCCCCGCGTCTACGTGAAGGTGAATAACGAACAAGACGGGTAACACCGAAGAGGTGTGCAGCACACCGATCCCGGCGTCACCCCGAACGAATCCAGTACCACCACCCACGACACAGCAGCAGCCGGCGAAGAGGAGCGGGAAGTGAGCGAGAGCAGCGCGGAGGCCGTCGCGAGTGCGGCCTCGGCGGCCGCCGCCTCCGCCGGGAACTGGCGCAAAGCCGGTGTCGCCGGCGCTGCCATAGGCATCGTGGCCGCGGGCGCCGCCGCCGGAGTCGCCATAGAGCGGCTCACGGTCGGGCGCGGCATGCGCCAGAAGGCCCGCCTGGCCCTCGACTCGACGGGCCCGTACGGCTCGCTGCGCGGCACCCCCGGCAAGGCGTGCGCCGACGACGGCACCGAGCTCTACTACGAGGTCGACGAGGCCGAGCCGGAGGCCCCGCTCGCCCCGCGCCGCCGCAGGCTCTTCGGCCGCAAGGCCCCGGCCCCTGTCACCGTCGTCTTCAGCCACGGCTACTGCCTCAGCCAGGACTCCTGGCACTTCCAGCGCGCCGCGCTGCGCGGTGTTGTACGGACCGTGCACTGGGACCAGCGCAGCCACGGGCGCTCCGGCCGGGGCGCCGCCCAGACCAAGGACCGGACGCCGGTCACCATCGACCAGCTCGGCCGCGATCTCAAGGCCGTCATCGACGCGGCCGTCCCCGAGGGGCCGATCGTGCTCGTCGGGCACTCCATGGGCGGCATGACGATCATGGCCCTCGCCGAGCACTACCCCGAGCTGATCCGCGACCGGGTCGTCGGAGTCGCCCTCGTCGGTACGTCGTCGGGGCGGCTCGGCGAGGTCAACTTCGGGCTGCCCGTCGCGGGCGTCAACGCGGTGCGGCGCGTACTCCCCGGTGTGCTGAAGGCGCTGGGGCAGCAGGCCGCCCTGGTGGAGCGGGGGCGGCGCGCCACGGCCGACCTGTTCGCCGGGGTCATCAAGCGGTACTCGTTCGCGGGCCGCGACGTCGACCCGGCCATCGAGCGGTTCGCCGAGCGGATGATCGAGGGCACGCCGATCGACGTGGTCGCCGAGTTCTACCCGGCGTTCACCGAGCACGACAAGACCGAGGCGCTCGCCCACTTCGCCGACCTGCCCGTCCTCGTGCTCGCCGGGGTCAAGGACCTGGTGACCCCGAGCGAGCACAGCGAGGCGATCGCGGACCTGCTGCCGGACGCCGAGCTGGTGCTCGTCCCGGACGCCGGGCACCTGGTCATGCTGGAGCACCCCGAGGTCGTCATAGACCGCCTCGCCGACCTCCTCATGCGCGTGGGCGCCGTCCCGGCAGGGGCTACCGTGGGTGGCTATGGAAGCACCAGCAGCACCGCACAACCCGGCTGAGCCCGCGCAGGACGGGGTCAGCGTGCAGATCACCATCAACTCACCCGAACACATGCAGGAGTTGGGCCGCCGGCTCGCCAAGCTGCTGCGCGCGGGCGACCTCGTGATGCTGAACGGGGAGCTCGGCGCGGGCAAGACGACGCTGACCCGCGGACTCGGCGAGGGGCTCGGCGTCCGGGGCGCGGTCACCTCGCCGACCTTCGTCATCGCGCGCGTGCATCCCTCCCTCGGCGACGGTCCACCGCTCGTGCACGTGGACGCGTACCGCCTCGGCGGCGGCCTTGACGAGATGGAGGACCTCGACCTCGACGTCTCGCTGTCCGACTCGCTGATCGTCGTGGAGTGGGGCGAGGGCAAGGTCGAGGAGCTGACCGACGACCGGCTGCATGTCGTCATCCACCGGGCTGTGGGGGACACCACGGACGAGGTACGGCACGTCACGGTCACCGGGCTCGGGCGGCGCTGGGTCACGGCCGACCTGAGCGTGCTCGCGGCGTAACCGCGCAGGAAGGTTCCGACAAGACGTCGGCAAGATATTGCGTTCGGCATCCCGGCCGTGGTCACATGGACATCAGTACGTAGTTAGGTGTGCCTAACCACGCTTGCCCCCGGGGCCCCAGGAGGCGTCCATGCCGGCTTCAGAACGTGACGTGTCGGCGCAGCCGTGCGGGGCGGCCGGTGTATCGATGCGGGATCTGCTGGCGTCGTGCGCCGCGGCCGACGCGGTGTCGAGGCCGCCGCGCGACCCCGCGCCGCCTGCGACGGAACCCGCGGAGGTACGGCGCCCCGAAGCGGCGTAACGCCTATCGGGCTGCGGCGCTCCGAAGCGGCGTAACGCCTACCGGGCTACGGCGCCCGAAGCGGCGTAACGCCTACTGGATGACGATGACCTTCACGCCGATCGTGGCGAAGTCCCACATGGCGTTGCCGTCCGCGCGGGACTCGCGGATGCCGCCGAGCTTCTTCGTGGAGTCCGGGGCGGCCGTCGAGCCGTTCACCGCCGCGCTGAAGCCGACCGCGATGCCGTCGACCAGCGTGAACCGTACGACGTGCTCGATCTCCGCCCCGTCCGATCCGGTGACCGCGCGGTTGCGCGACGTGACCGCGTAGGTGCCGACGGCCGGATCGACGGTGCCCGGGGTGACCTTGAAGGTGTGCTGGACCTTGTTCGTCGGGCCGACCAGCCACACGCGGTCGTCGTCGGTCGAGTAGACGACCCGCTCACCGGCGCCGGACTGGGCGGGCAGCGCCGCCGGGTTCTTCTTGTCCCGGGGGGCCTTGGAGGCGGCGGCCTTGGGCGAGGCGCTCGCGCGCGGTTTGCCCAGGGTGTCCGGCACGTTCGCGGACGCCTGGTAGGCGAGGAAGCTGACTGCGGCGACCGCCGCGACGGTGAGCCCGGCCACGAATCCCGAGCTGCTCCTAGCCACCTTGTGTGCCCACCTCTCGAACTTCGTACGTCTTTGCTGTGACGGTAGCAGCAGGGGCGCGGCAGACCTGGGCGGCCGTGCCTTGGCCTCGGGCGCCGTACGCTGTTTGCGTGCTCTTGCTCGCTCTGGATACCGCCACCCCCGCCGTGACCGTCGCCCTGCACGACGGTACGGCCGTCATCGCCTCCTCGAGCCAGGTGGACGCGCGCCGGCACGGGGAGCTGCTGCTGCCGGCCGTGGACCGGGTGCTCGCCGAGGCAGGCCTCCGGCTCGACGCCGTCACCGGCGTCGTCGTCGGCGTCGGGCCCGGCCCGTACACCGGGCTGCGCGTCGGCCTGATGACCGCCGACACCTTCGGGCTCGTGCTCGGTGTGCCCGTGTACGGCCTGTGCACCCTCGACGGGCTCGCCTACGCGGCCGAGGCCGATGTCGAGGGTCCCTTCGTCGTGGCGACGGACGCGCGCCGCAAGGAGGTCTACTGGGCGCGCTATGCCGACCGCCGTACGCGCGCCTCGGAGCCCGCCGTGGACCGGCCCGCCGACATCGCCGAGACCGTCGCCGGTCTGCCCGCCGTCGGCGCGGGCGCGCTGCTCTACCCCGACACCTTCCCCGACGCCCGGGCGCCCGAGCATGTCTCGGCGGCCTCGCTGGCCTCCCTGGCCGCGGAGAAACTCGCCGCGGGCGAGCATCTGGAGCCGCCCCGGCCGCTCTATCTGCGCCGACCGGACGCCCAGGTGCCCAAGAACTACAAGGTGGTCACCCCCAAGTGACAGCCGTACTGCGCGAGATGCGCTGGTGGGACATCGATCCCGTACTGGAGCTGGAGCGGAACCTCTTCCCCGAGGACGCCTGGTCCCGGGGCATGTTCTGGTCCGAGCTGGCCCATTCGAGAGGGCCCGAGGCGACGCGGCGGTATGTCGTCGCCGTCGAGGGTGAGCGGCTCGTCGGGTACGCCGGGCTCGCCGCCGCCGGTGACGTCGGCGACGTGCAGACCATCGCCGTCGCCCGCGATCAGTGGGGCACCGGCCTCGGCAGCCGCCTGTTCACGGAGCTGCTGCGGGCCGCGACCGCGTTCGAGTGCGCCGAGGTGATGCTCGAATGCCGCGTGGACAACGTCCGCGCGCAGAAGCTGTACGAGCGCTTCGGCTTCGAGCCCATCGGCTTCCGCCGCGGCTACTACCAGCCGGGCAACATCGACGCCCTGGTGATGCGCCTCGACACGGCGTCCGACAGCGGCTCCGCCGCGGGCTCGCCCTCCGTACAAGGAACACAAGGAACCGGGATCAATGGCTGACTCACGCGACGAGCCTCTCGTACTGGGCATCGAGACCTCCTGCGACGAGACCGGCGTCGGTATCGTCCGCGGCACCACCCTGCTCGCGGACGCCATCGCCTCAAGCGTCGACGAGCACGCCCGCTTCGGCGGTGTCGTGCCGGAGGTCGCCTCCCGCGCCCACCTGGAGGCCATGGTCCCGACCATCGACCGGGCACTGAAGGAAGCGGGGGTGAGCGCGAGGGATCTGGACGGCATCGCGGTGACCGCCGGGCCCGGGCTCGCCGGCGCGCTGCTCGTCGGGGTGTCGGCGGCGAAGGCATACGCGTACGCGCTGGGCAAGCCGCTGTACGGCGTCAACCACCTCGCCTCCCACATCTGTGTGGACCAGCTGGAGCACGGGGCGCTGCCGGAGCCGACGATGGCGCTGCTGGTGTCCGGCGGCCACTCCTCCCTGCTGCTGTCCACGGACATCACCTCCGATGTACGGCCCATGGGCGCCACCATCGACGACGCGGCGGGCGAGGCCTTCGACAAGATCGCGCGCGTGCTCAACCTCGGCTTCCCCGGCGGCCCGGTCATCGACCGCTACGCGAAGGAGGGCGACCCCAGTGCCATCGCGTTCCCGCGCGGACTCACCGGGCCCCGCGACGCGGCGTACGACTTCTCCTTCTCCGGTCTGAAGACGGCCGTGGCCCGCTGGATCGAGGCCAAGCGGGCGGCGGGGGAGGAGGTGCCGGTGCGTGATGTGGCCGCGTCCTTCCAGGAAGCGGTCGTGGATGTGCTGACCCGCAAGGCCGTACGGGCCTGCAAGGACGAAGGCGTCGACCACCTCATGATCGGCGGTGGCGTGGCGGCCAACTCGCGGCTGCGCGTGCTCGCCCAGGAGCGCTGCGAGGCCGCCGGGATCCGGCTGCGGGTGCCGCGGCCGAAGCTGTGCACGGACAACGGGGCGATGGTGGCCGCGCTGGGCGCGGAGATGGTCGCGCGCGGCCGGGCCGCCTCCGACTGGGACCTGTCGGCGGACTCCTCGCTGCCGGTGACGGACCCGCATGTGCCGGGCCGTACGCACGAGCATGACCACGACCACGTCCACGAGGTCGCGAAGGAGAACCTCTACTCGTGACCGTCGCACTGATGTGGGAGGCACGGGCCGTCCCCGGGCGGGGCGAGGAGCTGCTCGCCTGGGTGCGGGCGCAGGAGCCGGCCGCGCCGCCGCTGCGCCGGGAGATCCTGCGGGCTCCCCAGGACCGGGTGCTCGTCATCACCTGGTGGGACGCGGCGTACGACGCGGAGCTGCCCGAACTCCCGGAGCCGGACGGGGAGTTGGTGGCCCGGGCGGTGCACCGGTGGCGGTTCGAGTCGGTGGCCTGACGGCCGGCGGGGCCGGTGCCCTGACGGCTGGTGAGGCCGGGGTCCTGCCACCTCCGTTTCCGGCCGGGCTTCCCGCCGACCTCGGTTTTCCGGAAGACTCCTGCAAAGTTTCGCTGGTGTGGCGGGGAGCGGTGGGGGAGTCTTGGACACGTCGACGGAGGTGGGCGCAGTGGCCCGGGAGAGCATCAAGAACAAGGTGACGATCACCGAGATCGCCCGGCAGGCCGGGGTCTCGGTGCCCACCGTCTCGCGTGTCGTCAACGGCCGCTCCGACGTCTCGCCGGAGACCCGGGCCCGGGTCGAGGACCTGCTGCGGCACCACGGCTACCAGCGCAAGTCGTCCGCGCCGGGCGACCGGGCCGCCCTCATCGACCTGGTCTTCAACGACCTCGACAGTCCATGGGCCGTGGAGATCATCCGGGGTGTGGAGGAGGTCGCGCACGCCTCGGGCGTGGGCACCGTGGTCTCCGCGATCCACGGCGCCTCGGGCTCGGCCCGGCAGTGGATGACCAATCTGCTCGCCCGCGCCTCGGACGGCGTGATCCTGGTGACCTCGGTCCTCGAGCCCCGGCTGCACGAGGAGCTGCGGCGGCTCGGCGTACCGCTCGTCGTCGTCGATCCGGCCGGGTCGCCGTCCCTGGACGTGCCGACCGTCGGCGCGACCAACTGGGCCGGCGGCATGGCCGCGACGGAGCATCTGCTCGGCCTCGGTCACCGCAGGATCGGCCTCATCGCCGGGCCGCCGCGGCTGCTGTGCTCGCGGGCCCGCCTCGACGGTTACCGGGCGGCGCTGGAGGGCGCGGACATCGCGGTCGACGACGCCCTGATCGTGCCGGGCGACTTCTACCACGAGTCGGGCTTCGACGGCTGCAACACCCTGCTCGACCTGGCCGAACCGCCGACCGCACTGTTCGCCGCGAGCGACCAGATGGCGCTGGGAGCGATCGAGGCGCTGCGACGCCGGGGGCTTCGGGTTCCACAGGACATGAGCATCGTCGGCTTCGACGACCTGCCGGAGGTCCGCTGGTCGGCCCCGCCGCTGACGACCGTGCGGCAGCCGCTTGCCGACATGGGCAAACTGGCGACGCGTACGGTGCTGCGGCTGGCGCTCGGTGAGGAGCCGGCGTCGCCCCGGGTGGAGCTGGCCACCGAGCTGGTCGTGCGGGCCAGTACGGCACCGCGCGCCTGAGGGCCTGCGTCACATCCGTGCGTGCCGGGCGCGCGGCGTCTGGCACGCACGCTCGCCGCGTTGCCGAAACGTTCTAGTAGCTCCTTCCCCGCTCTCGGCTTCGCTCGCGCGTGGGGAGGGACCCCCATCGAGGGCGCTCCGGCGCCTTGCGATCGCACGCTCCCCCACTCTCGGCTGAGCTCGAGCGGGGACCCCCGTGACGCCGCGCGCTGATCCGGTCGGGGATGCGACACACGCCCTGAGCCACCGACCGTCTCGCGGTGACTCCGATATTTGTCAGGGGCGTTGACATACCCGCCCCACGCCCGTAACTTCCGTGCGCACTTGACCGATAATTTTCGGCACTCTTCCGGAAGGTGTGCGATGCGAGCGTTGGGCAACACCTCTCTCTCCCGCCGCGGATTCCTGGCGGCCTCCGCGGCGACCGGACTGGGGGCGGCCGCCCTGAGCGCGTGCGGCTCGTCCGGCAGCGGCAACAGCTCGGGCAAGACCACCATCGAGTGGTGGAACATCACCACCACCGACCCCGCGAAGAAGCTGTGGGCCCAGCGTGCCAAGGAGTTCGAGGCCGCGCATCCCGACGTGAAGATCAAGATCGTCACGCTGGAGAACGAGGCGTACAAGTCGAAGATGACCGCCCAGACCGCCTCGGGGAAGCTGCCGGACATCTACCACACATGGGGCGGCGGGGTCCTCAAGCAGCAGGTCGACGCGGGCCTGGTCGAGGACCTGACGGACAAGGTCTCCTCCTGGACGAAGGACTTCGTGCCCGCCGCGCTGGCGGCGTACAAGTTCGACGACAAGTCGTACGCCGTCCCGTTCGACATCGGCATGGTCGGCTTCTGGTACAACAAGGCGCTCTTCAAGCAGGCCAAGATCGACACCCCGCCCACCACCTGGTCCGGCTACCTCGACGCCGTCAAGGCCCTCAAGAGCGCCGGAATCACCCCGATCGCGCTGGCCGGCAAGGAGAAGTGGCCCGGCATGTACTACTGGGCGTACCTCTCGATGCGCGTCGCCGGGCTCGAAGCGATGCAGAAGGCCGCGACCGACGCCGACTTCACCGGCGACGGCTTCGTCAAGGCCGGCCGGCACCTCAAGGACCTCGTCGCCCTGCAACCTTTCCAGAGGGGCTTCCTCGGCGCCGCCTACTCCGAGCCCAACGGCGAGGCGGCCACCATGGGCAACGGCAAGGCGGCCATGGAGCTGATGGGCCAGTGGGCGCCGGTCGTGGAGAAGTCGTCAGGCAAGGGCCTCGGCACCGACCTCGGCTTCTTCTCCTTCCCCGCCGTGGAGGGCGGAAAGGGCGCGCTCACCGAGGTGTTCGGCGGGGGCGGCGGGCACGCGGTGCGCAAGGGGGCGCCGGACGCGGCGGTGGAGTTCCTGAAGTTCTTCGCCGAGAAGGAGTTCGCCGAGAAGCTCGTCACGCAGACCGGCCTGATACCGGTCTCCCAGGCCGCGCGCTCCGCGCTCACCGACCCCAACCTCACCGCCGTCTCGGACGCCCTGAACTCGGCCACCGGCTTCCAGCTCTACCTCGACCAGGCGTACGCCCCCGCCGTCGGCCAGGAGATCAACGACAGCGTCGCCGCGCTCATCGCGGGCTCCAAGTCGCCCGAGCAGGTCGCGCGTTCGGTCACCCAGGTCGCCAAGAGCGAGAAGAGCTAGCGGCCGCCGATGACGCACTCGACGACATCGACGTACGTACCGGACATCGGCAAGTCGCCCGACGCGGTGCCGCCGCCGGCGTCCGGCGAGGTTCGGCCGAGGCCCGTCCTACGCCGCTTGCGCGACTGGCTGACCGCCTTCGCGTTCACCGTTCCCGCCCTCACCCTCTTCGGGCTGCTGGTGCTGGTGCCGATGGGCTACGCGTGCTACGTCAGCTTCTTCAACTGGGGCGGATTCGGGTCGCCTTCGGACTTCCAGGGGCTCGGCAACTACACGCGGCTCCTGAAGGACCCGGTGTTCCTCGGGGACTTGTGGCGCGGCGGGCTGCTCATCGGCTTCTCGATGGCTTTGCAGCTGCCGTTCGCGCTCGCCATGGCCGTGCTGCTCAACCAGAAGCTGCGCGGGCGGGCCGTCTACCGAATGCTCTTCTTCGCGCCGTACATCCTGTCCGAGGTCATCACGGGTGTGCTGTTCAGCATGATCTTCGCGCCGGGGGACGGGCTCGCCGACAAGATGCTCGACGCGGTCGGGCTGAGTGGCCTGGGCGGGGACTGGTTCGCGGGCCAGAACACCGTCCTGCCCACCCTCTTCCTCGTGATGACCTGGAAGTACTTCGGCTTCCACATGATGCTCTACCTGGCGGGTCTTCAGGGCATCCCGGCGGAACTGCACGAGGCGGCGCGGATCGACGGCGCGGGCACCTGGCAGCGCTTCCGGCACATCACCCTGCCGCTGCTGGCCCCGACCATCCGGATCAGCGCCTTCCTGTCCGTCATCTTCTCCATCCAGCTCTTCGACCTGGTCTGGGTGATCACCACCGGCGGCCCCGACCACGCCTCCGAGACGATGGCGATCTCCATGGTCCAGTACGGCTTCAAGCGCTATCAGATGGGCTACGCCAGCGCCATCAGCGTCGCCATGTTCCTGATCGCCCTCGTCTTCGCCCTCGCCTACCAGCGCTTCGTGCTGCGCCGTGACACCGAAGGAGCCATCACCACCATGCGAGCGAACCGATGAGCGCGCAGAGGGGTGTCCCGAAGAGCGTGCGGCGGCGCCGAAGGCTGCGGGCCGTGCCCCTGTACGTGATCCTCTGGCTGGTCGGCGTCTTCATGGTCACGCCGCTCCTGTACGCCCTCATCTCCGGGTTCAAGTCCACCGACCAGCTCTCGCGCAACCCGTTCGGCCTTCCTTCGCCCTGGGTGACCTCCAACTACACGTCCCTGCTCGGGTCGGGGGCGTTCTGGCGGTCCATCGGCAGCAGCACCGTGATCGCGGTGGGCACCACCGTGCTCACGGTGGCGACAGCGGCACTTGCCGCGTTCGCGCTGGCCCGGTTCGGCTTCCGCGGAAGGGAGTTGGTGTTCACGCTGTTCACGATGGGCCTGATGTTCCCGTTCGCGGTGGCGATCCTGCCGCTGTTCATCCTGCTGCGTACGTTCGGGCTCCTCGACAACCCATGGGGCGTCATCCTTCCCGAGGCGGCCTTCGGGCTGCCGCTGACGATCGTCATCCTGCGGGGCTTCTTCCGGGAGATCCCCGGTGAGCTGGAGGAGGCGGCGACCCTCGACGGCTGCTCACCCTTCGGCTTCTTCTGGCGCATCCTGCTGCCGCTGGCTCGGCCCGCGCTGGGCACGGTCTCCGTCCTCGCCATCGTCGGCAGCTGGAACCAGTTCCTGCTGCCCCTCCTGGTCTTCAGCGAGCCCACCTGGTGGACGGTCCCGGTCGGCATCCAGCAGTTCCAGGGCCAGTACGCCTCCGACGTGGCCCGCATCTTCGCCTATCTGGTGCTCGCCATGGCGCCCGCCCTGGCCTTCTACGCGGTCGCCGAACGGCAGCTGATCGGCGGCATCACGCTCGGCGCGACCAAGGGCTAACACCGTCCCCTACGCATGTGAGGAGTTACATGACCCACCCCTGGCAGGACCCCGCTCTGCCCGCAGGCGTCCGCGCCGCCGACCTGCTCGCCCGTATGACCACGCAGGAGAAGACCGCCCAGCTCTACAGCGTCTGGCCCGGCTCGAACGAGACCCCGGGCGGTGACATGGCGCCGCTGCAGCACGCCCTGTCCGAGGACATCGACCTGACCGGGCTGTTCCCGTACGGGCTCGGCCAGTTGACCCGCCCCTTCGGTACCGCCCCGGTCGATCCGGCCGAGGGCGCCGCCCGCCTCGCCTCCCTCCAGGAACGCATCCGCTCGGCCAACCGCTTCCGGCTGCCCGCCCTCGCCCACGAGGAGTGCCTCACCGGCTTCACCGCCTGGCAGGCGACCATCTTCCCCACCCCGCTCGCCTGGGGCGCGACCTTCGACCCCGCGCTGGTCAAGGAGATGGCGTCGGCGATCGGCACCTCGATGCGGTCGGTCGGCGTGCACCAGGGGCTCGCCCCCGTCCTCGACGTCGTACGGGATCCCCGCTGGGGCCGCACCGAGGAGGCGATCAGCGAGGACCCCTACCTCGTGGCGACCGTCGGCACCGCCTATGTGCAGGGCCTGGAGTCGGCGGGCGTCGTGGCCACGCTCAAGCACTTCGCCGGGTACTCGGCCTCCCGCGGCGCCCGCAACCACGCGCCCGCCTCGCTCGGCCCGCGTGAGCTGGCGGACGTCATCCTGCCGCCGTTCGAGATGGCCGTACGGGAGGGCGGTGCGCGGTCGGTGATGGCGGCGTACAACGACGTCGACGGGCTGCCCGCCCACGCGCACCACCGGCTGCTCACCCACCTCCTGCGGGATGAATGGCAGTTCACCGGCACGGTCGTCGCCGACTACTTCGGTGTCTCCTTCCTGGAATGGGCGCACGGGCTCACCGACTCCCCGGCGGGGGCGGCGGCGCTCGCGCTCGCGGCGGGCGTGGACGTCGAGCTCCCGGCGGTGCGGTGCTACGGGGCCGGGCCCCTCGACGAGGAGTTCGTGGACCGGGCGGCGCTGCGGGTCCTGACGCAGAAGTGCGAGCTGGGTCTGCTGGATCCGGACTGGGCGCCGCCCGCCGCCGACACCGCGGTCAGTCTCGATCCGCCTCATATGCGCGAACTTGCCCGGCAGTTGGCCGAGGAGTCGGTCGTTTTGCTCGCCAACGGCGGTGCGCTGCCGCTCGCGCCCGAGGTGCGTCGGATCGCCGTGCTCGGGCCGCTCGCCGACGACCCGGCGGCCATGCTCGGCTGCTACACCTTCCCCCGCCATGTCCTGCTGGACCATCCCGAGGTCCCGATGGGCGTCACCGTGACGACGCTGCTCGAAGGGCTGTGCGCGGAGTTTCCTGAGGCGGAGTTCACCGACGATCCGGTGGCCGCCGATGTGTGTGTGGTCGCGGTCGGGGACCGCTCCGGGCTGTTCGGGCGGGGCACGTCGGGCGAGGGCTGCGACGCGGCGGACCTGGAACTACCGGACGGACAAGGCGAGTTGGTGGACAAGGCGCTGGCCTCCGGGACGCCGGTCGTGCTGGTGCTTCTCTCCGGCCGCCCGTACGCGCTCGGCCGTTGGGCGGACCGGTGCGCGGCGGTGGTGCAGGCGTTCTTCGCGGGCCAGGAGGGCGGCCCCGCCGTGGCCGGGGTGCTGTCCGGGCGGGTCAACCCCTCGGGGCGGCTTCCGGTGAGCGTGCCGCGCGACCCCGCCGGACAGCCGTGGACCTATCTCGCCCCGCCGCTCGGCCTGCGCGGCGAGGCGAGCACCCTCGACCCCACGCCGCTGTTTCCGTTCGGGCACGGGCTGTCCTACACGTCGTACGCCTGGCAGCCGCCGTCGGTCGACGACAGCGCGTTCCCGACGGACGGCGAGACGACACTGCGCCTGACCGTCCGCAACACCGGGGAGCGGGCCGGCACCGAGGTCGTCCAGCTCTATCTGCACGACCCGGTCGGCAAGGTGGCCCGCCCGGTGGCCCGCCTGGTCGGCTACGCGCGGGTGCCGCTGGAGGCCGGCGCGTCCGCGGAAGTCCACTTCACCGTCCCGGCGGACCTGGCGTCGTACACCGGGCCCGACGGGGACCGGATCGTCGAACCGGGGGAGCTGGAGCTGCGGTTGGGGGTGTCCAGCGCCGACGGGGGTGTGCGGTACGCCGTCCCGGTGACGCTGACCGGGCCCGAGCGGGTGGTGGGGCCGGAGCGGCGGATGCGGTGCGAGGTGCGGGTGAAGTGAGAGCGGGTGCGGGAACGGGGCCGTTCGAAAGGGATAAGGCTCGAATCTTTCGAGCCATGCATCGAAAGACAGGGGACATCTATGGCGTCAAAGAGGGTTCGAGGTGCGGGCAGGCGAGGCTACGATCCCGCCCATGAACCCCGCGAAGCCGTTGAGGACCAGGGAAACCAGGGCGAGCGGGCGGTCGACGCAGACCGCGACGCTCGCCGAGATCGCCCGCGAGGCCGGCGTATCGGCTCCGACTGTTTCGAAGGTGCTCAACGGCCGCGCCGACGTCGCCCCGGCCACCCGCACCCGCGTGGAGGAGCTGCTGCGCGCCTACGGCTACCGGCGGCGCAGGGCCGAGGCGACCCGCTCGCCCCTCATCGACCTCGTCTTCCACGAGCTGGAGAGCGCCTGGGCGATGGAGGTCATCCGGGGCGTGGAGAACGTCGCCCGGGACGAGGGGCTGAGCGTGGTCCTCTCCGAGAGCGCGGGCCGGCTGACCCCCGGACGTACCTGGGCCGACCAGGTCGCCGCGCGCCGACCGCACGGCGTGATCCTCGTGCTGTCCGGGCTCGACGAGTCCGGGCGGGCGCTGCTGACCAGCAGATCCGTCCCCTTCGTGGTGATGGACCCGGCCGGCGACCCGGGCGACGACGTGCCGTCCATCGGCGCCACCAACTGGCACGGCGGACTGGCCGCGACGCGCCATCTGGTCGAGCTGGGCCACACCCGGATCGGCGCGATCACTGGGCCCTCGCGGATGATGTGCAGCCGCGCCAGGGTCGACGGGTACCGGGCCGCGCTGGAGACGGCGGGACTGCCCGTCGACCCGGCGCTGATCCGGTCCGGGAACTTCCACCACGACAGCGGCTATCGGGCGGGGCTCGAGCTGCTCCGCCTGCCCGACCGCCCCACCGCCGTCTTCGCGGGCAACGACCTGCAGGCGCTCGGTCTGTACGAGGCCGCGCGTGAGCTGGGCCTGCGCATCCCGGAGGACCTGAGCGTCGTCGGGTTCGACGATCTGCCGGTGGCGCGCTGGGTCGGCCCGCCGCTGACGACCGTACGGCAGCCGCTGACGGAGATGGCGGAGGCGGCGGCGAGGCTGGTGCTCGACCTGGGGCGCACCGAAGGGTCCTCCACGGCCACGAGGGTGGAGCTGGCGACGAGCCTGGTGGTACGGAGCAGCACGGGGGCGCCTGCGGCCTAGGCGCGTGCTGGCGAGTCGTCGTTCCGCGGCGCTTCGGGCCCTGGGTACGCGTTGGCGAGTCGTCGTTCCGTGGCGTTTTGGGCCTGGGCACGTGTTGGCGAGTCGTAGTTCCGTGGCGCTTCGGGCCTGGGGCACGCGTTGGCGAATTGCCGTTCCTGTCTTGATGGGTTGGTGTTTCCGTATTGACGCGTGGGGCATCGCGCTCCACACTCCACCGAAGTCAATCGGTTGCACGACCGAAACTTTCGGAGGCACCCGCAATGAGATCCTCCCGAACCTCCCGCACCCGCCGAATCTCCCGCGCCCCCCGAACCTCCCGCACCTCCTTACGCAGGCGAGTCGGCGCGCTGTTCACCGGCTGCGCGGCCGTGGCCGCCCTGCTCGCGGCCGGTGCGACGGCCCACGCGGCGGACACCCCGCTGCGCGAACTGGCCGCCGCCAAGGGCAAGGTGATCGGAACCGCCGTCACCGGCTCCAAGCTGACGGGCACATACGGCGACATCGCCGGAGCCCAGTTCAACTCGCTGACCCCCGGCAACGCCATGAAGTGGGGCACGGTCGAGCCCACCCGGGGCAGCTTCAACTGGGCCGAGGCCGACCAGATCGTCGCCTTCGCGCAGGCCCACAACCAGCAGGTACGCGGCCACACCCTCGTCTGGCACAGCCAGAACCCGAGCTGGCTGACAAACGGCACCTGGACCTCCGCCGAGCTGAGCGGTCTGCTCCAGGACCACATCACCACCGAAGTCACCCACTACAAAGGCAAGCTGGCCGCCTGGGACGTGGTCAACGAGCCCTTCAACGAGGACGGCACCTACCGCTCGACCCTCTGGTACAACGGCCTCGGCGCCGACTACATCGCCAACGCCCTGAGCTGGGCGCATGCCGCCGACCCGAGCGCCAAGC
Organism: Streptomyces sp. NPDC048415; assembly: GCF_040651675.1. NCBI lineage: Bacteria > Bacillati > Actinomycetota > Actinomycetes > Kitasatosporales > Streptomycetaceae > Streptomyces > Streptomyces sp. NPDC048415. Next base: position 16,800 of record NZ_JBEZKJ010000005.1, read on the forward strand.
TCTACATCAACGACTACAACGTCGAGGGCGTCAACGCGAAGAGCACCGCCCTCTACAACCTGGTCAAGTCACTCAAGGAGCGCGGCGTCCCCATCGATGGCGTCGGCCTCCAGGCTCACCTCGTCCTCGGCCAGGTCCCCGCCACGCTCCAGCAGAACATCCAGCGCTTCGCCGACCTCGGCGTCGACGTCACGATCACCGAGCTGGACATTCGTATGCAACTTCCCGCCGACAATGCGAAGTTGACGCAGCAGGCCGCCGACTACAGGGCCGTCTTCGACGCCTGCGTGGCCGTGACCCGGTGCTACGGCGTCACCGTCTGGGGCTTCACCGACTCCGACTCCTGGGTCCCGGACGTCTTCTCGGGCTACGGCGCGGCGACTCCGTACGACGAGAACTACGCGCCCAAACCGGCGTACTACGCGATCGCCGCCTCGCTGGGCGGGACGTCGACGCCGCCGCCCGCGGGCGCCTGCGCGGCGACGTACAGCGTCACGAACCAGTGGAACACGGGCTTCACGGGACAGGTGAAAATAGCCTGCTCAGGGGCGGCGCTCTCCTCGTGGAAGGTGAGCTGGACGTATGGCGCGGGCCAGCAGATCACCCAGGCGTGGAACGCGAGCTGCACCCAGACGGGCACGGCGGTCAGCTGCGTCAGCGCCTCCTACAACGGGACGGTAGCGAGTGGCGGCTCGGTGACGTTCGGGTTCAACGCGTCCTGGAGCGGCAGCAACCCGGCACCGACGGTGACCTTGGGCTGAGTTGGTCCTGAGAAGTGTGAGATTTTCTGAAGAAAGGTGCCCTCACGCCCCTGCTCGTAATAATTCGGACTTACGTTCCTCTCCGTGACGGGACACGACGAGAACGGGACCGGGACCGGAAACGGGGACGAGGGCAGACCAGTGGGCCGGCGGTCGAGAGTGCTGAAGGCCGCCGGCCTCACCCTGGCGGGTGTCCTCGTGCTGGGCATCGCGACAGCGGGCTGGGCGTACTGGCACCTGAACCAGAACATCAAGATCGTCGACATCAACAGCGCGCTCGGCGACGACCGTCCGGCGAAGGCGGTGTCGACGCCCACGGCATCGGCGTCCGCCTCGGCCTCACCGCTGCCGAGCAGTGCCCTGAACATCCTCGTCCTCGGCTCCGACTCCCGCAGCGGCAAGCAGAACGCGAAACTCGGCGGCGGAAGCAGCTCCGGCGCCCGCTCCGACACGGCGATGGTCGTCCACATCGACGAGGGTCGTACGAAGGCGACGGTGGTGAGCATCCCCCGGGACACCCTGGTGACCCGCCCCTCGTGCCCCACGTCGTCCGGGGGGACGACCTCGGTGGCGTACAACGCGATGTTCAACAGCGCCTATTCGGTCGGCGGCCCGGTCTGCGCGGTGAAGACGGTCGAGTCCATGACCGATGTCCGGATGGACCACTACATCGAGATCGACTTCTCCGGATTCGCGGACCTCGTGGACGCGCTGGGCGGCGTCACGGTCACCACGGACGAGGATATCGACGACGACAAGAGCCATCTGCACCTGACGGCCGGGGAGCACCACCTGGACGGCACGAAGGCGCTGGCGCTGGCCCGCACCCGGCATGGCATAGGCGACGGCAGCGATCTGGGCCGCATAGGTCTCCAACAGAAGCTCGTCAAAGCGCTGTTGGAGCAGATCTCCTCGACCGATCTGCTCGCCGACCCCACCAAGCTCTACCAGGTCGCGAACGCCGTCACCGGCAGCCTGACGACGGACACGGGACTCGACTCCCTGGGCGAGCTGATGACCTTCGGCCAGAGCCTGAAGGGCCTGTCGTCCGCGGACGTCAAGACGGTGATGATGCCGGTGGTGACGGCTCCCTCCGACCCCAACCGGGTGGTGGCGAACGAGCCGGAGGCCAGCGCGCTGTGGGAGTCGCTGAAGTGAGCGCTCCCATGGCTTCTCTGGCGGGGAGCCGCTCGCATGGCTTCTCTGGCGGGGAGCCGCTCCCACGGCATGGCTCCCTGAAGTTGCGGTGCCTACAACCAAATTCGGAGCCTGTGAGTCTCGTGCGGTGATGGTGTCGCCGTAACGGGAGGGTCCCCCGATGTTTCCCCTGCGTTCGTACGCCCGTTGGGCAGCGCCACTCGCGGTCGGCCTGATCGCCCTGGCGCTCGGCCCGTCCAGTGCGGCTGCCACACCCTCGCCCGTACGCGACGACTTCAACGGCGACGGATACGCGGACCTCGCTGTCGCCGCCAACCAGGCCACCGTCGGCGGGCAGAGCAAGGCCGGATACGTCGCCGTGATGTACGGCGGCCCGCACGGACTCTCGGCGACCTCCAGTAGTCGACGGACCGTCATCAGCCGTGCGACCAGTGGCATTCCGGGCAGCCCTACCAAGGGCCAGGCCTTCGGGACCCAGCTGGCCAAGGGCGACCTGGACGGCGACGGCTACGCGGAGCTGGTCATCGGCACCGCAGGGGGCGGGGACGCGGTCGTCGTCTGGGGCGGGCCGCACGGGCTGTCCGGAGGCACGTCGGTTCCCGCCGACGTCACCCAGACCGGCGACTTCGACGGCGACGGCAGGCTCGACCTGGCGCTGTTCCGCCCCGGCTACACCGGCGGCGACGACCCCGGCGGCACCAAGGCCACCGTCTGGACGGGCCCGGTGAGCCGCACCGGCACCCCTGCCCACACCTCGGCCCTCGATCCTGGACACCTCCAGTACGTCGACGTCTCGGGCGGCGCCACCGGCGACACCGACGGCGACGGCCGCGACGACCTCGCGCTGACCGTGTACTGCGGCGACGGCAACTACTGCACGGAGATGTACCGTGCCACCGCCTCCGGCCTGGTGCGCACCGCCGCGCACGCCGGCGACCGCGCCGCAGCGTTCGGCGACCTCAACGGCGACGGATACGCCGACGTGGTCGCCGGAATCGGCTCCGACAACCGGATCGACGTCGCCTACGGCTCGGCGTCCGGCATCACGCAGAGCACCACGTGGAAGACGTTCACACAGGACAGCCCGGGTGTGCCGGGGACCGACGAGAGCGAGGACCTGTTCGGCACCGGTGTGGCCGTCGGGGACGTCACGGGTGACGGATACGACGACGTCGCCGTCGGCGTGCCCTGCGAGACCATCGGCGACGTCCAGTGCACCGGCGACGTCGTCCTCCTGCGCGGCAGCCGGGCCGGCCTGACCGGCACCGGCGCTCAGACCCTCAGCCAGAACAGCCCGGGTGTCCCCGGCACGTCCGAGACGAACGACATCTTCGGCTACACCGTCCAACTGCTCGACATCAACGGCAACGGCTACGCCGACCTGGCCGCCGCCGCCCCGAAGGAGAACTCCGGCAACGGCGCGGTGTGGTCCCTGCGCGGCCGCCCTACTGGCATCGTGCCGGACGCGGCGCTGGTCTTCGGCGGGAAGACGATCGGAGCGCCGTATGCGAAGGCGCGGTTCGGATTCGCGGTGAATTAGTGCCGCATCGCATGGCGGCGTTCGCCCTGTTGACTACCTCGCGCTCCTGGGCCCCCAACGCTGCACGAACAGTCCCTCGCCGCCGCGCAGGGGCCAACCGTCGACATCAGGGTGACTGCGGTCGCTGTAGTCCCTGAAGGAGCAGTTCGACCAATCGGCGGGGGTCATAGCGGGGGTCGCTGTCACGTCCGATGCAGAGGTTGCCGATGCCGCGCATCAGTTCGTAGGCGTGCGTACCGGGCCTGATTTCGCCAGTGTCTACGGCGGCGTCCAGCAACTGCGCGCAGACGGGCACCAAGCGGTCGAGGAAGTAGGTGTGCAGCGCGTCGAAGCCGCTGCTGTCCGATTGCAGCGCGTTGGCGAGGCCGTGCTTCGTGACCAGGAAATCGACGAAGAGGTCGACCCACTGACCGAGTGCTGCGAGCGGGGAGTCGGCACTGACCAGCAGGCTCGGGCCGGCCTCCGCGCATGCCTCGACCTGGTGGCGGTAGACGGCGACGACGAGATCCGCCCGAGTCGGGAAGTGGCGGTAGATCGTCCCCATCCCGACGCCTGCTCTGGCCGCGATCTCACGGATCGGTGCGTCGACGCCGGAGGTGACGAACACCGCGGCGGCGGCGGCAAGCAGCGTCTGCTGGTTGCGCAGCGCGTCGGCCCGCTTGCTTCGGGCCGGCACCTCCCCTGAGGGGCTTGCAGTGGGCACCACGCTCTCCTTCCGACGGCCGTTGACGAAACGGAACACTGCTCCGTATATTAATCGGAACAACGCTCCGTTTCAGCCTAGCTGAAGCGGGACGCTCCCGACCGCCTCGCCCGCCGTCAGCCGAACGAGACCGGCAGCCGAGGCCATTGAAGGGACATACGCATCATGAGTGCATCGACTTACCCGGCCGACACCTATCGCTCGCCCACTCCAGTTCTTTCGGTCAGTCCGGTAGTGCTGTCAGCTCCCGGCCGAGCCGTGGACCTTCAGGTGCGAGTCTCCGCGCCCGTGACCGGGAGCGATCTGCCGGTCATCTTCCTCTCGCACGGTCAGGGCTACTCGAACAACCTCTCCTCGCTGAACGGCTACGCCCCCCTCGCCAACTTCTGGGCGGCGCACGGCTTCGTCGTGATCCAGCCCACCCACCTGAGCTCCAGGACGCTGAGCCTGGATCCCGACACCCCCGGGGCGCCTCTGTACTGGCGATCACGGGCCGAGGACATGAAGCGCATCCTCGACCAGCTCGACGTGATCGAGGCCGCCGTCCCGCAGCTCCTCGGGCGCCTGGACCACAGCAAGGTCGCCGTAGCCGGGCACTCGATGGGCGGGCACACCGCGAGCCTGCTGCTGGGCGCCCGGCTCACCGACCCGCACGACGGAACGGAAGTGAACCTGGCCGAGCCCCGCATCAAGGCGGGTGTACTGCTTGCCGCGCCCGGCAGAGGCGGCGATGCCCTCACCGAGTCCGTAGCCGAGAATCTTTCTTTCTTGCTGACCACGGACTTCTCCGAGATGACGACGCCCACGCTCGTGGTCGCCGGCGACAAGGACATCTCCGCCCACCTGACGGTTCGGGGCCCGGACTGGCACACCGATCCGTACTTCCTCTCCCCGGGCTCCAAGTCCCTGCTCACCCTGTTCGACGCAGAGCACGGGCTCGGCGGGGTCTCTGGATACGACGTCGCCGAGACCACCGACGAGAACCCCGAGCGAGTGTCCGCGGTCCAGCGGCTCACCTGGGCCTACCTCCGCGCAGAGCTCTACCCCGGGGATGCCGCTTGGCAGGCGGCACGTGACGCGCTGACAGCCGACCCCAACCCGCTCGGACGAGTCGAATCCAAGTAAGCCGAATCTTGCCCGCCTCAGGAAATCTGGCCTTCCGGTGGCCGACGGACCGCTCGCCGACCAAAACGCCCGGCAAAACGCCACGACCTGCGGAAACGGCCCTCGCGGAAAAAGCTTCGAAGAATTCCGGGGACAGTGTCGAAACCAGCGTCTCCCGTTCGACGCATGGGTGAGAGGCGGGGAGAGACTCCGTCTCCCGAGACCGAAGGAGTCACCATGCCGCGCTACCTGTCGATCGTCCGTATCGATGAGACCACCGCGCCCCCGGAGGGCCCCAGCCCCGAGCTGATGGAGCGCATGGGAGAGCTGATCGAGGAGATCACCAAGGCCGGGGTCATGCTCGACACCGCCGGGCTGACGCCCCAGAGTGACGGGAAGCGGGTCCGCTGGGAGAGCGGGAACGTCACTGTCACGGACGGCCCCTTCACTGAGTCCAAGGAGGTCATCGGCGGCTACGCCATCACCCAGTGCAAGGACATGGACGAGGCGGTCGAGTGGACCAAGCGGTTCGTGAAGGTGCACGAGGAGTACTGGACGGTGACCTGCGAGGTCCGCGAGATCGCGGAGGGCTGAGCGGGGGGCTGAGCGGGGGGCTGAGCGGAGGGACGAGTCACTCGTCCCTCCGGCAACGGCTGACCGCCCGGGGCGGTGCCCTGTCCTGCCGCCACCTTGGTTGCCCCGTTCTCATCCGCGTCGCGGGTGAAGCCGCAGGACACGCAGGCGAACTCGGCCTGGTTCTTGCGCGAGTTCTTGTCGATCCCTCCGCAGGCGCCGCATCGCAGAGAGGTGTAAGGGGCGGACACGCCCTCGACGTGGCCCGGTGCTCTGTGTCCGGTGCGCCGACGGAGCGGGCCCCAGCCCTGGGCGAGGACAGCCCAGGTCGCCTCGCGAGCTTTGACCTCGGAGACCTCGACGACCTCGGAGACCTCGGCGACCGCGTCGTACCCGGCTGCCTGCCGCTCGCTGCCCTCGGCGGCGCGAGCGGCACGCCGCTGAGGCTTGCGGATCTGCGCCCGCTCCTCTCCGGAACCCGGCCGTGGCCCCGTCCTGGGATTACTGTGGGGCCATGAACAAGCTGCTCACTGCCGTCTTGGGTGAGACGCCGAATCGACCTGACGGCGATTGGCCTGTCGCTGCCCCGAAACGCCGGGGCTCGCCTTCACCCCTGGCTTGAAGGTCGAGGCACCCTGCGAGGAAACAGTGGAACAGCAGCGCACCGCCACGGCAGCCGGCACCACCGAAACCGTCTTCCGCATCGAGTCCCCCCGCATCATCGCGGGCGTGGCCCGCATCGTCCGCGACATCGGCATCGCCGAGGAACTCGCGCAGGACGCCCTGGTCGCGGCGCTTGAGCAGTGGCCGCGGGACGGGGTGCCGGACAATCCGGGCGCCTGGCTCATGACCACGGCCAAGCGTCGCGCGATCGATCTGGTACGCCGTCAGGAGCGGTACGCGAGCAAGCTGGAGGAGGTGGGGCGGGATCTGTCGGTGACCGCCCCACACCACCTCGACGACGTCTGCGACCCGGACGACATCGACGACGACCTGCTGCGACTGGTCTTCACCGCCTGCCACCCCGTCCTGTCCGCCGAGGCCCGCATCGCCCTCACCCTGCGCCTCCTCGGCGGTCTGACCACCGCCGAGATCGCCCGCGCCTTCCTCGCCCCCGAGGCGACGATCGCCCAGCGCATCGTGCGCGCCAAGCGGACGCTGGCGGCGAAGGGGGTCGACTTCGAGGTCCCGTACGGCCCGGAGCGCGAGGCCCGTCTCGGGTCCGTGCTGGAGGTCATCTACCTGATCTTCAACGAGGGTTACGCCGCCACCGCGGGCGACGACTGGCTGCGCCCCGCCCTCTGCGAGGACGCGCTCAGACTGGCTCGCGTGCTGGCCGAGTTGATGCCCAAGGAGCCAGAAGTACACGGCCTTGTCTCGTTGCTGGAGCTGCAGGAGTCCCGCGCAGCCGCCCGCATCGGGCCATCCGGTGAACCGGTTCTGCTCAAGGACCAAAGCCGCCGCCGCTGGAACCGCATGCTGATCCGCCGCGGTTTCGCCGCCCTCGGCCGCGCGGGCGCCGTCGCGACCGGCGGCCCCGGCCCGTACGCCCTCCAGGCCGCGATCGCCGCGTGCCACGCGCGGGCGTACGCGTACGAGGACACGGACTGGGGGCAGATCGCCACTCTGTACGAGCTCCTCGCGGCCCGATCACCTTCACCCGTCGTCGAGTTGAACCGTGCCGTCGCCGTCTCGATGGCGGACGGCCCCGGCCCCGCTCTGGAGATCGTCGACGCCCTCACCGACGAACCCGCGCTGCGCGACTACCACTTGCTGCCCAGCGTGCGCGGAGATCTGCTCGCCCGGCTCGGGCGTACGGCCGAGGCGCGGCCCGAGTTCGAACGGGCGATCGGGATGACCCGTAACGAGCCGGAGAGGGAGCTGCTGCGGGCACGAATCCGGGAGCTGGACGCGCCGTCCTGACCAGGGCGCCTTTCGTTTCCGTGGTCACACCGACAACTCTGCTGGCGACCGACGGCAAAATCGCCGTGGTCAGTGACGGCATCATTACGTCGCTGCATACGGCGAGCGTCGCGGGCGGCTCCGCGACACGGCGTGGCGGTCTTCGGCGGCACCGGCTCGGTGTCGGCGACGGCGCTGAACTCCGCGGGCGCGGCGATCAGCGCGAGCAGCGGCCAGTGGAGGTACAGGCCGTACTACAACGGCGTACCGGCCGCGGCGAGTTCGTACGCATCGGCCGGCTCGGTCACCGGTACGGGCGCCCCATGGGAGCACACCGGCACTGTGCTCGGTCCCGTCACCGGGCCGGACTTGACCTCCCTCAAGACCGACCACCGCCAGTGGGCGGCGTCGCGGGTGCCCCCACCAGCATGGTCGGGGCACCCGCCACCCGGGTGAGAAAGACCGTCGCGGCCCTCGCCCCGTGCGACTTGGGCAGCACCTTCCGCCGCAGCTCCTCCGGCTCGACGGCCGACCCCCGCTTCTTCACGGTCAGCACACCGACCTCCCGCTCCCGCAGAAGCGCCTTCAACTTCTTGACGCTGAAGGGGAGTTGATCCGTGATCTCGTACGCGGAGGCGTACGGCGTCGGGCGCAGCTCGTCCGCCGTGATGTACGCGATGGTCTCGTCGACGAGGCCGCCGTCGAGGTCCTCGGCCACCTCCGCGACCAGATGCGCCCGGATGACGGCGCCGTCGGGTTCGTACAAGTACCGCCCCAGCGGCCGGACTCGAGGGTTCGGTAGCCCCCGTCCGCGCAGCTCGCGCGGGCCCGGCAGCAGCGTGGCCCGCACCAGCCCCGGCTCCGTGCCGAACCACAGCACGGCCTCCTTCACATCCCCGCCGTCCGAGATCCACTCGGCCTCCGCCTCGGCGGGGACGGCCTCGTGGGGAATGCCGGGGGCGATCTTGAGGGCGGCGAGCGGAGCCTTCACGGCAGCTCCGATCGCCCAGGACAGCGGCGGCGAGTACGCCTCAGGGTCGAAGACCCGGCCACGGCCGCCGCGCCGCCCCGGGTCCACGAAGACCGCGTCGTACGCCGTCGGGTCCACCTCGGTGACATCCGCCTCGCGCACCTCGATCAGGTCCGCGAGGCCCAGCGCGTCGGCGTTCGCACGCGCGAGCGTCGCCGTCAGCGGGTCCCGGTCGACGGCGAGGACGCGGATCCCGGCGCGGGCCAGCGCGATCGCGTCGCCGCCGATGCCGCAGCACAGGTCGGCGACGGAGCGGACGCCCAGCGCGCGCAGCCGCTCCGCGCGGTACGCCGCCACGCTCGTCCGCGTCGACTGCTCGACCCCGTTCGGGGTGAAGAACATCCGCTCCGCGTCCTCGGCGCCGAACTTCGCCGCCGCCCGCTGCCGCAGCCGCGCCTGCCCGAGGGCCGCCGAGACCAGTTCGGCCGGGTGTTCGCGGCGCAGCCGGGTGGCGACGGCCAGTTCCCGCGCCGGATCGGTGCCGCGCACCTCGTCGAGCAGGGCGAGGCCCTCGGGGGTGAGGAGGGAGGCGAAGGAGACGTCGTTCACCGGGCCATTGTGGGCCAGTCGGTGGACGGTGCGCTTCCGACGGCGGTGTCGGAGCCTCGAGCGGGACATGACCTGGGAGTATCCGGCGCCATGCGACCAGTACGACAAAAGTATAAAAATGGTTCAAAAGGCGCCGGTGTCGGCGCACGAGCGCACGGCGCCGGCCTCCGTGGGGGAGTCGCCGCGCTCGCCCTCGCCGCCCTCGTCTCCGGCTGTGCCGACGCCGGCTCGCAGGGCGTGGCGCCGGCCCACGGTCAGCAGGCGAAGCTGCACGCGCCCCCCGCCCGCGCCCTGGACTCGTACGCCACCCGGCTCGGCCTCGCGCAGGCCCGGCGCGTCGCCGCGGCCAAGCGCTGGGGGCTGACCGAGGCCCCCCTGACACCCCCGGCGCCGCCTGCGAAGAAGCCGTTGATCACCGCGCGCGCCGGCTTCGAGGTGGACGATCAGGAAGAGCTGGGGCTGCCGCCCGTCTTCACCACCATCCCCACCAAGGACAAGGTCGTCTTCCTCACCATCGACGACGGTGAGGAGAAGGACCCGAAGTTCCTGCGGATGATGAGCGACCTGAAGATCCCGTACAGCGCCTTCCTCAGCGACTACCTGATCAGCGACAACTACGGGTACTTCCGCAAGATGCGCGACCGGGGCGTCACCCTCAACAACCACACGCTGCACCACCCCTACCTGCCCGGACTGTCGTACCAGGAGCAGAAGCACGAGATCTGCGGCATGCAGAACGTGATGAGGAGGCAGTTCGGCAAGCGCCCGACGGTCTTCCGGCCGCCGTACGGCAACTACAACCAGGACACCCTGCGCGCCGCCAAGACCTGCGGCATCAAGTACGCCCCCATCTGGGACGAGGAAGTCTTCGTCGACCACTGGGAGTACCGCGAGTGGGACCGCGACCTGCACCCCGGCGACATCGTCCTCACCCACTTCCGGGGCCGCAACGACTGGAAGGGCACCATGCCCGACATGGTCCGCCGCTTTCTGAAGAGGGTGACGGACGAGGGGTACGCGGTGGCGCGCCTGGAGGACTACCTGTGAGGGTGCGCGCGCTGGTCGCCGGGCTGCTCGCCGTCGTGCTGCTGACCGGCTGCGCCCAGTCCGTCGACCCGATCGAGCGGCTGGGCAAGAAGGCGGCGCAGCGGGTACGGCCGCATGACTCGGCGTACCGCCGCTGGGGGCTGGCCGCCCCGCTCGCCCGCGCGCCGAGACCGCCCGCCCGGTTCACCGCGCGCACCGAGGGTCCGGGCCTGCCACCCGTCGTGGACCATGTCCGCACCCGCGACAGGGTGGTCTTCCTGACCTACGACGACGGCGCCGAGCGGGATCCCCGGTTCGTCGACATGGTCCGTGAACTGCGGCTGCCCGTCAGCATGTTCCTCACGGACAGTGTCGTCGGGCCGGGGTACGGACACTTCGCCCGACTGCGCGCGGTCGGCGCGAGCGTCCAGAACCACACTCTCGACCACGCCTCCCTGCGCGGCCTGCCGTACGCGGGCCAGCGCGCCGAGATCTGCGGCCAGCAGGACAAGCTCAAGCGGCGCTTCGGCCTCCGGCCCCGGCTGCTCCGTCCGCCGTACGGCTCCTACGACACCACCACGTTGCGCGCCGCAGCGGACTGCGGGGTCGCGGCCATCGTTCTGGGGCGACGGGTCAGCCCACGGCGCCTCCACGCGGGCGACATCCTGCTCGGCTCCGACGGCCCGAACCCCACGCGGACGACGACACGCCTGCTCCGGCGCATGCAGACCCAGGGCCTCGCACCGGCCCGCTTGGAGGACTACCTGTAGCTGTTCGGCCCGTCCGGCGTACTCGAGATCCGGCGGCGCGCCGCGCGCTTTTGGCACTCCGCTTGACCGAGTGCTAATCGCAGTCATAGTCTCAGGTCTGGCACTCCCCCCTGGAGAGTGCCAATAGCGACGGGCAGGTCCGGCACCCGCGACGACGGATCGACCTGGTCGCCACCTCAGACAGTTAACCCCGTGAGATCTCCGAAGGGGGAGGTCGGATCGTGACGACCGCCAGCTCCAAGGTTGCCATCAAGCCGCTCGAGGACCGCATTGTGGTCCAGCCGCTCGACGCCGAGCAGACCACGGCCTCTGGCCTGGTCATCCCGGACACCGCGAAGGAGAAGCCCCAGGAGGGCGTCGTCCTTGCCGTGGGCCCGGGCCGCTTCGAGGACGGTAACCGTCTTCCGCTCGACGTCACTGTCGGCGACGTCGTGCTGTACAGCAAGTACGGCGGCACCGAGGTGAAGTACAACGGCGAGGAGTACCTCGTCCTCTCGGCTCGCGACGTGCTCGCGATCATCGAGAAGTAATTCACCCAGTTTTGCAGTGAACTGCGCCCCTGGCCCCCGCGACCTTCAAAAGCCGGGCGCTGGGGGCGCAGTTCGTTTCTCCCAAAGTTTCCGAGAGGGCTGAATCGCTCCCATGGCGAAGATCCTGAAGTTCGACGAGGACGCCCGTCGCGCCCTTGAGCGCGGCGTCAACAAGCTTGCCGACACGGTGAAGGTGACGATCGGCCCCAAGGGCCGCAACGTCGTCATCGACAAGAAGTTCGGCGCACCCACCATCACCAACGACGGTGTCACCATCGCCCGCGAGGTCGAGGTCGACGACCCGTTCGAGAACCTCGGCGCCCAGCTGGTGAAGGAGGTGGCGACCAAGACCAACGACATCGCGGGTGACGGTACGACCACCGCCACCGTGCTCGCCCAGGCGCTCGTGCGCGAGGGCCTGCGCAACGTCGCCGCGGGTGCCTCCCCGGCGCTGCTGAAGAAGGGCATCGACGCGGCCGTCAAGGCCGTCTCGGACGAGCTCCTCGCCACCGCGCGCCCGATCGACGAGAAGTCCGACATCGCCGCCGTCGCCGGTCTGTCCGCCCAGGACCCGCAGGTCGGCGAGCTCATCGCCGAGGCGATGGACAAGGTCGGCAAGGACGGTGTCATCACCGTCGAGGAGTCCAACACCTTCGGTCTTGAGCTGGACTTCACCGAGGGCATGGCTTTCGACAAGGGCTACCTGTCGCCGTACTTCGTGACGGACCAGGAGCGCATGGAGGCCGTCCTGGAGGACCCGTACATCCTCATCCACCAGGGCAAGATCTCCTCGATCCAGGACCTGCTGCCCCTCCTTGAGAAGGTCATCCAGTCCAACGCCTCGAAGCCGCTGCTGATCATCGCCGAGGACGTCGAGGGCGAGGCCCTGTCGACCCTGGTCGTGAACAAGATCCGCGGCACCTTCAACGCCGTCGCGGTGAAGGCCCCCGGCTTCGGTGACCGTCGCAAGGCCATGCTCGGCGACATCGCCACCCTCACCGGTGGTCAGGTCATCGCCGAGGAGGTCGGCCTCAAGCTCGACCAGGTCGGTCTGGACGTGCTGGGCAGCGCCCGCCGCGTGACCGTCACCAAGGACGACACCACCATCGTCGACGGTGGCGGCAGCTCCGACGAGGTCGCCGGCCGGATCAACCAGATCAAGGCCGAGATCGAGAACACCGACTCCGACTGGGACCGCGAGAAGCTCCAGGAGCGCCTCGCGAAGCTGGCCGGCGGCGTGTGCGTGATCAAGGTCGGCGCCGCCACCGAGGTCGAGCTCAAGGAGAAGAAGCACCGTCTGGAGGACGCCATCTCCGCGACCCGCGCCGCGGTCGAGGAGGGCATCGTCTCCGGTGGTGGCTCCGCGCTCGTCCACGCCGTCAAGGTTCTCGAGGGCAACCTCGGCAAGACCGGCGACGAGGCCACGGGTGTCGCGGTCGTCCGCCGCGCCGCCGTCGAGCCGCTGCGCTGGATCGCCGAGAACGCCGGCCTCGAGGGTTACGTCATCACCTCCAAGGTCGCCGAGCTCGACAAGGGCCAGGGCTTCAACGCCGCCACCGGTGAGTACGGCGACCTGGTGAAGGCCGGCGTCATCGACCCGGTCAAGGTCACCCGCTCCGCCCTGGAGAACGCCGCCTCCATCGCCTCGCTGCTGCTCACGACCGAGACCCTGGTCGTCGAGAAGCCGGCCGAGGAAGAGGGCGACGCCGGTCACGGCCACGGCCACGGTCACTCGCACTGACCCATCGGGCCCCGAGGAAGCCCCCGTTCCCTGCAGGGAATGGGGGCTTCCTCCGTGTACGGGACTACTGCTCCCGCGTGTACGGGACTACTGCTCGAGCTCGTCGAGCGCCCCGAGCTGGGCCATCAGCCCCAGCCGGTCGTACTGCCACCAGCCCTCGACGATCTTCCCGTCCTCCTGGCAGCGGAAGATGGTCATGCCGGTCATGGAAACCTGCTTCCCGGTCGCCGGGATGCCCATGAAGTCGCCCGTGTGGGTGCCGTTCCAGGTCCACCGCGTGCAGACGCGATCGCCCTGGGTGATCTGGTCGTCGACGGTGAAGCTGAAGTCGAAGCCGCCGCGCCACATCCTGATCTCGCGGCGCATCGCGTCGAGCCCCAGGGTGTCCTGCTCGTTGGCGGGATCGTGGTCGTGGTAGTTCTCCGCCATCAGGTCGTTCAGCGGCGAGAGCTCGCCCTTGGCGGCCACCGTCTCGAAGAACCTGCGGATGTTGGCCGCGTAGAGCTGCTCGTCACGGACCACGTCAAGATCCGTGAACGTCGGCATCTCGTCGCAGAGAGCCACCATCTCCCGGAAGATCGTGTCGGTCTCGGGAAGGTTCGAGTTCCGCATCGCCTCTTCGTACGACGGGAACTCCACGATCTCGATGATGTGGGACGCGTCGGACCGGTCCTTGCCGACGACGCTGTGCGTCGCGGTCCGCTTCCCCTTGGTCTTCTCGACCCACGTGTCCATCAGCCGGTTCATCTCGTCGAACCGACTGGTCTTGCAGTCGATGAGCTGTACGAAGGTCATGGCGCCGCCTCCGGCCCCCTGGGTCCGGTTGAACACCCTCAGTTTCCCACCGGAGGGACGACACCACCCACCGCACGGCGCCCCCTACTGCGGCCCGTACTTCCGCCCCGTCTTCGACGAGATCCCGCCCAGCAGCGCCCGGGGTGTCACCTTCACCAGGCCCATCAGCGCCTTGTAGCGCGGATCCGGGATCGACAGCGACTTGCCGCGCGCCAGGTCCGCGAGGGCCGTCGCGACCAGCTTGTCCGCATCGAGCCACATCCAGTTCGGGATGTTGTCCGTGCCCATCCCGGCCCGCTGGTGGAACTCGGTGCGCACGAAGCCCGGGCACAGCGCCATCAGCCGTACGCCGCTGCCCGCGAGGTCCTTCGCCGCGCCCTGTGTGAACTGCACGACCCAGGCCTTGGACGCCCCGTACGTACCCCTGGGCATGAACGCGGCCACGGACGCCACGTTGACGACCCCGCCCCGGCCGCGCTCCCGCATCGCCTCGGTCGCCGCCGACGTCAGCCGGAGCACCGCCTCGCAGTGCACCTTGAGCATCTTCAGCTCGTCCGCCATCGATACGTCGAGGTAGCGGCCCTTGTTGCCGAAGCCCGCGTTGTTGACCAGCAGGTCGACCGAGTTCTTGCGGTCGCCGAGCCGCTTCGCCACCGCCTCGATGCCCTCGTCGGTAGCCAGGTCGGCCGTCAGCACCTCCGCCTCGATGCCGTGCCGGTCGTGCAGTTCGGTGGCCTGCTCCCGCAGCCGCTTCGTATCCCGCGCCACCAGCACGAGGTTGTGCCCGTCAGCCGCCAGACGCCGCGCGAAGGCGGCGCCGATGCCCGCGGTCGATCCCGTAATCAGAGCCGTTGTCATGGCGCAAGGTTAGTGACCTGACCAGGCGCCGGCGCCCCCGCCACCCAACGCGCGACCACGCTCCATGACTTCCCCGTACCGGGGCCCACCCGTCGCTACCCGGCGTACTTCGCCGCGTACATCTCCGCCGTCGCCCGGGCCTGCGGATGCAGCGCCTCGCCCGCCGCCAACAGCCTTGGCAGCAGCTCCCGTTCGGTCGTTACGGCACGGAACTGAAGGGCGACGGTGATGTCGTGGTCCGGTCGGTGCACGATCTCTATCGGGTCGCCGGAGCGGATCTCGCCGGGCTCGACCACCCGCAGATACGCGCCGGGCGCGGCCTTCCGCGTGAAGCGTCTCACCCAGCCCTTCTCGCCGAGGTGCTCCTGGAAGGTCTGGCAGGGGATGCGCCCGCAAGTGACCTCCAGGACGAGCCCGGAGCCGATGCGCCAGCGTTCGCCGATCAGCGCGCCGGACACGTCGAGCCCCCGCGTCGTGAGGTTCTCGCCGAACACGCCGTTGGGCAGAGTCCGCTCGAGCTCGCGCTCCCAGTCGTCGAGGTCCTCGCGCGCGACCGCGTACACCGCCTGGTCGTCCCCGCCGTGATGGCGCGTGTCGCACACCGCGTCACCGGCCACTCCGCTCGCGCCGACACCCTTGGGCCCCGGCGCCGTCACCCGTACGGTCCCGTCCACCGGCTGTTTGTCGATGCCGGTCACGCCCTCCGGCTGGTCCGTGTACGGGACGGCCCGCGCACGGCCCACATTCAGCGACAAAAGCTTCATGCCCGGACGCTAAGCCATCCGAGGCCAAAGCGTCGACCCAGTATTCGCCGCCGTCCCCAAGACACGCTTATACTCAAAGGGTGATCGAGGCCCGTCATCTCCGTGTACTGCGCGCCGTCGCCGCCACCGGCTCCTTCTCGGCGGCCGGGCGCGAGCTGGGCTGCACCCAGCCCGCCGTCAGCCAGCAGATGAAAGCTCTCGAGTCGTCCGTGGGTACACCGCTGCTCATTCGCACGGGCCGCGAGATGCGCCTGACGCAGGCCGGCGAGGCCCTGGTCAAGCACGCGGCGAGCATCCTGTCCGGTCTCACGGCCGCCGAGGAGGAGGTCGCCGCGATCGCGGGCCTGCGCGCGGGCCGGGTCCGGCTCGTCTCCTTCCCCAGCGGCAGCTCCACGCTCGTACCGACGGCCCTCGCCGCGCTGCGCGCCGCGCACCCCGGCACCCGCGTCTTTCTGGAGGAGGCCGAACCGCCCGAGTCCGTGGAGAAGCTCCGGGCCGGCGACTGCGACATCGCGCTCGCGTTCCGGTACGAGGGCGCGGCGGGCGTCGAGGAGTGGGACGACCTGGTCGTACGGCCCCTGTTGACGGACCGGCTCGTCGCGCTGGTGCCGGAGCGTCACCGGCTCGCGAGGGCGGAGTCGGTCGCGATCGGCGAGTTCGCCGCGGAGTCGTGGATCGCGGGCTGCCCGCGCTGCCGTGGGCAGTTGGTCGAGGTCTGCCGCGGCGCCGGCTTCGAGCCCCGTATCGACTTCGCCACCGACGACTACCCGGCCGTGATCGGCCTCGTCGGCGCGGGGCTCGGGGTGGCGGTGCTCCCGGAGCTGGCGATCGAGTCCGTACGTCCCAAGGGAGCACGCACGGTGACGGTGGAGCCCGCGGTACGGCGGGAGATCGTGGCGCTCACGCTTCCGGATCTGGCGCAGGTCCCGGCGGTGGCGGCGACCCTGGACCGGCTGGCGCTGGCGGCGGCCCGGTAGCGGGTCCGGGGCGGAAAGTCCGGTGGCGGGGTCGGGAAGAAAGGCCAGGTGGCGGGGCCGGGGGAGAAAAGTGGGGGGCACGCGTGCGTGCCGGAGATGCAGAAACGTTCCTTCAGTTGTTCGAGGCGTGACCGCTTCCATGGGCCGTCGCCGAGACCAGCCGGTTGCGTGCCCGCCCCATGAGCTCTTCGCGCTCGTCCTCGGTCAGCCCGCCCCACACCCCGTACGGTTCGCGCACCGCCAAGGCGTGCGCCGCGCACTCCGCGCGTACCGGGCATCTCATGCAGACCTCTTTGGCCGAGTTCTCACGAGCGCTCCGTGCCGCACCGCGCTCGCCCTCGGGGTGGAAGAAGAGCGAGCTGTCGACCCCGCGGCAGGCCGCGAGGAGCTGCCAGTCCCAGAGGTCCGCGTTCGGACCGGGAAGGCGGGAGAAATCTGCCATTGCGTGTCCCCTTGTTGCCGTTCTGGGCTGCTCTGTGGCCACCGACCGTACATCTACGATCTAAGGAGATGAAAATATGACTCATTGCGAATCTAGCCGCAGACACCAGCAAATAGGAAGAAAACAGGCTGAATGGGGCATAGGTTGTGATGAAAGGTTGTGGGTCCGTTGTGCATGTCTGCACTGTGTCCGCACCCTCACGTAGAGTGCCGAAGGCGACTTGCCGCCCCGTAACTCTTTCGAGTGACCATCGTTGAGAGGGTGAGGCGGTTGAAGGAACAAGCGCTCGGGCAGACGGCAGTATCCGTCGGCGAGTGTCGACCGCACAGGTGACGATTCGTAACCAGCCTGGAGGCTCAAGGTGACGCGCATCAGCTGCGGAGGGCGGCCATGACATCCGTCCTCGTCTGCGACGACTCCCCGCTTGCCCGAGAGGCGCTCCGCCGCGCGGTCGCGACCGTGCCCGGCGTCGAGCGTGTGACGACGGCGGCCAACGGCGAGGAAGTCCTCCGCCGCTGGGGTGCCGACCGTTCGGACCTGATTCTGATGGACGTACGCATGCCCGGACTGGGCGGCGTGGAGACGGTCAGGCGGCTGCTGTCCGCCGACCCCGGTGCGCGCATCATCATGCTCACCGTCGCCGAGGACCTGGACGGCGTGGCGCTCGCCGTCGCCGCCGGTGCCCGCGGCTATCTGCACAAGGACGCCTCCCGCGCGGAGCTGCGTGCCACCGTCACGCAGGCGCTCGCCGACCCCACCTGGCGGCTCGCGCCGCGCAGACTGCGGTCGGCGGAGATGGGCGCGGCGCCCACGCTGACCGCGCGTGAGATCCAGGTCCTCGAGGGCATGAGCCACGGCCGTTCCAACGCGGAGATCGGCCGTGAGCTCTTCCTCTCCGAGGACACGGTCAAGACGCACGCCCGGCGGCTCTTCAAGAAGCTCGGCGCCTCGGACCGCGCGCACGCCGTGGCGCTCGGGTTCCGGTGGGGTCTGGTTCGGTAGGTGAGCCGCCCCGGGGGTGTTTCGGCAGTGGCCCCCGCCCGCCGTCCGGCGGGTGGGGCCGGGCCCTCAGAGAGAGCCTCTTCGATGCCCGATCCCGGTTTCCCGGCGGATGCCGCATCCTTGAGGTGTGGAGTTCCTCGGGGACGAGTCGGTCGAGCGGAAGGGGAGGGCGCAGGAGATGAGTTCCAGCGCACCTACTCATAACGCTTCGGTGCACAACAACGGACGCGGTGCCACGGATCGGACGACGCCAAGGCACCATGGACCGATGCGCGACGACGAGACGACGGTGATCGGTGCGCTCGTCCATCGCGCGGTCGACGGCGACGAGCAGGCCACGCACGACCTGCTCGCCCATGTACACCCCCTCGCGCTGCGCTACTGCCGCACCCGTCTGTCCCGGCTTCCGGGTGACGCGCGGCACTTCGTGGAGGACCTGGCGCAGGAGGTCTGCGTCGCGGTACTCCTCGCGCTGCCGCGATACAAGGACACCGGACGCCCCTTCGAAGCGTTCGTCTTCGCCATCGCCGCGCACAAGGTCGCCGATCTGCAGCGCGCCGCGATGCGCCACCCCGGGTCGACGGCCGTCCCGTCGGACGAGATGCCCGAGCGCCCCGACGACTCCCTCGGCCCCGAAGAGCGCGCCCTGCTCAGCAGCGACGCCGAATGGGCCAAGAAACTCCTGGCCAACCTCCCCGAAAACCAGCGCGAACTGCTCCTCCTGCGCATCGCGGTGGGCCTCACGGCCGAGGAGACCGGCCAGATGTTGGGAATGTCACCGGGGGCCGTCCGGGTGGCCCAGCACAGGGCCCTGAGCCGGTTGCGGGCGTTGGCGGAGCAGTAGGGGCAGGCCGCCGGGGCGACGGGGTCGCGCCGAGGGTTATCTCGGTGGGGACGCTGCGGTTTCTACGTGGAGCCGCTGCGGGTCTCTGCACGGAGGCACCCCGCGTCGTCGCCCCGCCCTGCTCCTGGAGTCGCTCTGCGCCGTGGGCGTCCTGCGTCGTCGGGCCGTCGTGCTGGAGTCGCTCTGCGCCGTGGGTTCTGCGTCGTCGGGCCGCCCTGCTGCTGGAGTCGCCCTGTGCCGTAGGCGTCCTGCGTCGTCGGGCCGCCCTGTTGCTGGAGTCGCCCTGTGCCGTGGGCGTCCTGCGTCGTCGGGCCGCCCTGTTGCTGGAGTCGCCCTGTGCCGTGGGCGTCCTGCGTCGTCGGGCCGTCGTGCTGGAGTCGCTCTGCGCCGTGGGTTCTGCGTCGTCGGCCCGTCCTGCTGCTGGAGTCGCCCTGTGCCGTAGGCGCCTTGCGTCGTCGGCCCGCCCTGCGCCGTGAGGCCCCCCCGCTCCGTGGGCCGCCCGCTGCGCAGGGACCCCCTGCTCCGGAGGGTCGCCCCCGCTTCGCTGACCGCCCCCATCCCGGCGGGCCCCCGTTCCGTAAGGCAGCCCCGGCGTCTCAGCCCGTTTCCCGCCGAGGCGGCAGTGAATTTCCCGTCGCAACGGCGCGAAGCCGGACGGCGCAGCCCGGCGGTGCCGAACCCGTCTCAGCCGGGACGACTGGATTTCCCTCGGTCAGCCATGGACCAGCCAGCCGGAACCGGCGCCAACTGGCAGTAATAGTCCCAGATCAGCCGGGATCGGCCCGGGATCACCCGGGGCTCCAGCCCGGTCCCGGCCCAGGGATGAACGGCCAGAACTCCCTCCCCGTACGAACCTACGAAGCCATAGGGCAACCCCCACCATGGAATGAGAGAGCCTTGCTTCCCGTTAGCATGGACATCCGCACCGATCAAGGCCATTTGGGGAAGGTGTCATGACTGCCAACGTCGACGGAGTGCCCGCCAAATTCGCGACACTCGGGCTGACCTACGACGACGTGCTGCTGCTGCCGGGCGCGTCGGACATGGCGCCCGACCAGATCGACACCGCCTCGTACATCTCGAAGAACGTGCGGGTGAACATCCCGCTGCTCTCCGCCGCCATGGACAAGGTCACCGAGTCCCGGATGGCGATCGCGATGGCCCGCCAGGGCGGCGTCGGCGTGCTGCACCGCAACCTGTCCATCGAGGGCCAGGCCAACCAGGTCGACCTGGTCAAGCGCTCCGAGTCCGGCATGGTGACCGACCCGATCACGGTCCACCCGGACGCCACGCTCGCCGAGGCCGACGCCATCTGCGCCAAGTTCCGCATCTCCGGTGTGCCGGTCACCGACGGCAACCACAAGCTGCTCGGCATCGTCACCAACCGTGACATGGCCTTTGAGACCGACCGCTCGCGCCAGGTGCGTGAGGTCATGACGCCGATGCCCCTGGTCACCGGCAAGGTCGGCATCTCGGGCAACGACGCCATGGAGCTGCTGCGCCGCCACAAGATCGAGAAGCTTCCGCTGGTCGACGACGCGGGCGTCCTCAAGGGCCTCATCACGGTCAAGGACTTCGTGAAGGCCGAGAAGTACCCGAACGCGGCCAAGGACGGCGAGGGCCGCCTCCTCGTCGGCGCGGCCGTCGGCGTGGCCGGTGACGCCTTCGAGCGCGCCCAGGCCCTCATCGAGGCGGGCGTCGACTTCATCGTCGTCGACACCGCGCACGGTCACTCCCGTCTGGTCGGCGACATGGTCGCCAAAATCAAGTCGAACTCCCACGGCGTCGACGTCATCGGCGGCAACATCGCCACGCGCGAGGGCGCCCAGGCCCTTATCGACGCGGGCGTCGACGGCATCAAGGTCGGCGTCGGCCCGGGCTCGATCTGTACGACCCGAGTGGTCGCCGGCATCGGCGTACCGCAGGTAACGGCCATCTACGAAGCGTCGCTCGCCGCCAAGGAGGCCGGTGTCC
Source organism: Streptomyces sp. NPDC048415 (assembly GCF_040651675.1). Classification (NCBI taxonomy): domain Bacteria; kingdom Bacillati; phylum Actinomycetota; class Actinomycetes; order Kitasatosporales; family Streptomycetaceae; genus Streptomyces; species Streptomyces sp. NPDC048415. The sequence goes on from NZ_JBEZKJ010000005.1 coordinate 37,843, forward strand.
CGGTCATCGGCGACGGTGGCCTGCAGTACTCCGGCGACATCGCGAAGGCCCTGGTCGCAGGCGCCGACACGGTGATGCTGGGCTCGCTGCTCGCGGGCTGCGAGGAGTCCCCGGGCGAGCTGCTCTTCATCAACGGCAAGCAGTTCAAGTCGTATCGCGGCATGGGCTCCCTGGGCGCCATGCAGTCCCGTGGCGAGCAGCGTTCCTTCTCCAAGGACCGCTACTTCCAGGAGGGCGTCGCCTCCGACGAGAAGCTCGTGCCCGAGGGCATCGAGGGCCAGGTGCCCTACCGCGGCCCCCTCTCCGCGGTCGTCCACCAGCTGGTCGGTGGTCTGCGCCAGTCGATGTTCTACGTCGGCGGCCGCACCGTTCCCGAGCTGCAGGAGAACGGCCGGTTCGTCCGCATCACCTCGGCGGGCCTCAAGGAGAGCCACCCGCACGACATCCAGATGACGGTCGAGGCACCGAACTACAGCCGTAACAAGTAGCGCTAAGCGCGCTTCACGCGCGCGTGAAGTACGTCCAAGGGCGGTCCCGGAGGTTCCGGGGCCGCCCTTGTCGTAGGTGTCGGGGATACTGGGAGGCGCAGAAGCGAAGAGGGAAAGGCCACACACGTGACTGAGATCGAGATCGGGCGCGGCAAGCGCGGCCGCCGGGCGTACGCCTTCGACGACATCGCCGTCGTCCCGAGCCGCCGTACGCGAGACCCGAAGGAGGTCTCGATCGCCTGGCAGATCGACGCCTACCGCTTCGAGCTGCCCTTCCTGGCCGCTCCGATGGACTCGGTGGTCTCCCCGGCCACCGCGATCCGCATCGGCGAGCTGGGCGGCCTCGGCGTCCTCAACCTCGAAGGCCTGTGGACGCGGTACGAGGACCCGCAGCCGCTGCTCGACGAGATCGCCGAGCTGGACGCGGACACCGCGACTCGCCGCCTCCAGGAGATCTACGCGGCTCCCATCAAGGAGGAGCTGATCGGGCAGCGCATCAAGGAGGTGCGCGACTCCGGCGTCGTCACCGCCGCGGCCCTGTCCCCGCAGCGCACGGCGCAGTTCTCCAAGGCCGTCGTGGACGCGGGCGTGGACATCTTCGTCATCCGCGGTACGACGGTGTCGGCGGAGCACGTCTCAGGTGCCTCCGAGCCGCTGAACCTGAAGCAGTTCATCTACGAGCTGGACGTTCCGGTGATCGTCGGCGGCTGTGCCACGTACACCGCCGCCCTGCACCTGATGCGTACGGGCGCGGCCGGTGTCCTCGTCGGCTTCGGCGGCGGCGCCGCGCACACCACGCGCAACGTCCTGGGCATCCAGGTCCCGATGGCCACCGCGGTCGCCGACGTGGCCGCGGCCCGCCGCGACTACATGGACGAGTCCGGCGGTCGCTATGTGCACGTCATCGCCGACGGCGGTGTCGGCTGGTCCGGCGACCTCCCCAAGGCGATCGCCTGCGGCGCCGACTCCGTGATGATGGGCTCCCCGCTCGCGCGCGCCACCGACGCGCCCGGCAAGGGCCACCACTGGGGCATGGAGGCCGTCAACGAGGAGCTGCCGCGCGGCAAGAAGGTCGACCTCGGCACCGTCGGCACCATCGAGGAGGTCCTGACCGGCCCCTCGCACATCCCCGACGGCTCCATGAACTTCTTCGGCGCCCTCCGCCGCGCCATGGCCACCACCGGCTACAGCGAGCTCAAGGAGTTCCAGCGCGTCGAGGTGACGGTCGCGGACTCCCAGCACAAGCGCTAGCCCGTACGTCAGCTCGTACGACACGAAAGGGCCCGGCCACCGCACGGTGGCCGGGTCCTTTCGTACGCCGCTCTGCGGTTACTGACCGGCCTTCTTGGCGCTGGAGAACGCCACGTACGCGGCGATGGCGAAGAAGACGAAGGTCAGCGGGTCGGCCTCGGACTTCCAGGCTTCCTGGACCACGTCGAAGTGATTGAAGAACACCTCGTTGAAGCCGACGCCGTAGTCCTTGGCGCCGATCATGGCCTCGCCGACCAGCTGGCCGAGGTAGACCGAGGCGGCGGACAGGACGACGCTGACGATCGGCAGGATCGGATTGCGGCCGCCGACGCGGCCCGCGGCGAGGCCGATCAGGAAGCCGACACCGACGGCTGCCCAGCCGATCTCGTGCTTGGTGACACCGATGATGACGCCGTAGACGCCCGCGGCGACCAGGGCGGCACCGACGGCGGCGGCGAGGCCGAGCCCGAGGTTGTCGCGCGCCGGGGCGGCCGGGGCGACGGGCGCCATCGGGAAGCCAGGCTGGGGCGCGCCCTGCGGGACACCCTGCTGCGGGAAGCCGGACTTGTCGGCGTCCTGCTGCGGGGCGGCCGGCTGGCCGGGCTGGCCCGCGTACGGGTTGTCGACCGGTGGGCCGGACGGCGGCGGTGTCGACTGACTCATGTGGTTTCCCCCCAGGGAAGTGAGCGCACCTGTGGAGTGCGCAAGGGACGTGAGCGCACAACTGCGGGCGCCCGGGAAGCGGGCGCACTCGTGTGCGGGAGCTGCCGCACATTAGCAGGCAGGAGTGACAACCGGTGAGGAGATTTCGGGGAGGTCAGAGCCGGTGCGCCGCCCCCGTCGGGGTTGCTCCCCTTGTGTCCAGGAGGAGTTGGGCCTTCACGGACAGACCTTGCAGGTCGTACGTGCGGTGCTGCTGGAGCAGGATCGTGAGGTCGGCGTCGGCCGCTGCCTCGTAGAGGGAGTCCGCGCGCGGGACCGGGCGCCCGAGGACACTCCAGGCCGGGACATGCGGGTCGTGGTAGCTGACGGACGCGCCGAGTTCCAGCAGGCGGACAGCGATCTCGTGGGCGGGAGTGCCCTGTTGGTCAGCGAGGTCCGCCTTGTAGGTGACGCCGAGGAGGAGCACGCGCGCGGCGCGGGCTGATTTGCCGTGCTCGTTGAGGAGCGTGGCGGCGCGCTGGATGACGTACTGCGGCATGTGGTGGTTGACCTGCTGGGCCAGTTCGACCATCCGGAGGGTGCGTCCCGAGTGGCCGTTGAGGTCCTGGGCGATTCCGTGTCCGCCGACGCCGGGTCCCGGCCGGAAGGCCTGGAAGCCGAACGGCTTGGTCTCGGCGCAGCGGATGACGTCCCACAGGTCGACGCCCAGGTCGTGGCAGAGCACGGCCATCTCGTTGACGAGGGCGATGTTGACGTGCCGGTAGTTGGTCTCCAGGAGTTGCACGGTTTCGGCTTCGCGTGGTCCACGCGCGCGTACCACCTTGTCGGTGAGGCGCCCGTAGAAGGCGGCGGCCGACTCGGTACAGGCGGGAGTCAGGCCGCCGATGACCTTGGGGGTGTTCGCGGGCGTGAAGTCGCGGTTTCCGGGATCGACCCTGCTGGGCGAGTAGGCGAGGTGGAAATCGCGCCCCGCGCGCAGCCCGGAGCCCTCTTCGAGGAGCGGGCGGAGGAACTCCTCCGTGGTCCCGGGGTGCACGGGCGACTCCAGGATCACCGTCGTGTGCGGACGCAGCCGCGCGGCCAGGGTGCGGGCAGCCGCCTCCACCTGGCCGAGGTCCAGCGCGCCATCGGCGCCCCGGGGGGTCGGCGCACAGATGACGGCGGTGCGGACGCGGCCGAGTTCGGCGGGGCTGGTGGTCGGCCGGAAGCCGCTGGAGAGCATCCGGCGCAGTTCGGCGGGGGTGAGGGAGCCGCCCTCCGGCCCCGTTTTGTAGCCGAGCGTGGGGATGCCGGCGGCGACGGCGGCCTGGGCCAGCGGCAGGCCGAGATGACCGAGTCCGATGACGGCGAGATCTGCGGGCATGGCGTGGGCCGTCCTTCCCAATAACCGAAGCGGGACAGGTGCGCAAGCCCTGTGGACAGGATGGACGAGCGCAATGTCACACTAGGAGTAAATATGACCGAGTTGCTGGATTGTTCGACTGTGATTCCTTTCGAGTCGCCGAGAGTTGTCCACAGGCTGAGGGTGGGCAGTGGCCGAAGGCGGGCAAGACGGTCAGACTTTGGGCAGGGGGATGTGAGCCGGGCGTCGCCGGACAGGTGCGGCCAGCGCGACCTAGAGCGGGAGGCAGCGTGAGGACAGCGACACTGGGGCCGGCGGAGCGCGCCGAGTCACTTGCGGGAATGGCCGAGCACGAGCTGGATGTGCTGGTCGTGGGCGCGGGAGTGGTCGGCGCGGGCACCGCGCTCGACGCCGTGACGCGCGGCCTGTCCACGGGCCTGGTCGAAGCGCGTGACTGGGCGTCGGGTACCTCGAGCAGGTCCAGCAAGCTGATCCACGGCGGTCTGCGCTATCTGGAGATGCTCGACTTCGCGCTGGTGCGGGAGGCCCTCAAGGAGCGCGGCCTGCTCCTCGAACGGCTCGCGCCGCACCTCGTGAAGCCCGTGCCGTTCCTCTACCCGCTCCGGCACAAGGGCTGGGAGCGGCTGTACGCGGGCTCGGGCGTCGCGCTCTACGACGCCATGTCGATGGCGCGCGGACACGGCCGAGGACTGCCCACCCACCGTCATCTGACCCGCCGCCACGCCCTGCGCGTCGCCCCCGCCTTGAAGAAGGACGCGCTGGTCGGAGCGTTGCAGTACTACGACGCGCAGGTGGACGACGCCCGCTATGTGGCGACGTTGGTGCGCACGGCGGCGGCGTACGGAGCGAAGGTCGCCAACCGCGCGCGTGTGACCGGTTTCCTGCGCGAGGGCGAACGCGTGGTCGGTGCCAAGGTGCGAGACGTCGAAGGAGGCGGGGAGTACGAGATCCGCGCCCAGCAGGTCGTCAACGCCACAGGCGTGTGGACCGACGACACCCAGGCGATGGTGGGGGAGCGGGGCCAGTTCCATGTGCGGGCCTCCAAGGGCATCCATTTGGTCGTACCGAAGGACCGGATCACATCGACGACGGGCCTGATCCTGCGGACCGAGAAGTCCGTGCTGTTCGTGATCCCGTGGGGACGGCACTGGATCATCGGCACCACCGACACCGACTGGGACCTCGACAAGGCCCACCCGGCGGCCTCCAGCGCGGACATCGACTATCTGCTGGAGCATGTGAACTCGGTGCTCTCCGTGCCGCTGACCCGCGACGACGTCCAGGGTGTGTACGCGGGGCTGCGGCCGTTGCTCGCCGGTGAGTCGGACGCCACCAGCAAGCTCTCGCGCGAGCACACCGTGGCCCATCCGGTGCCGGGGCTGGTGGTCGTGGCGGGCGGCAAGTACACGACGTACCGGGTGATGGCGAAGGACGCGGTCGACGAGGCGGTGCACGGCATCGACCAGCGGGTCGCCGAGTGCGTCACCGAGGACGTTCCCCTGCTCGGGGCCGAGGGCTACCGGGCGCTGTGGAACGCGCGAGCGCGGATCGCGGTGCGCACCGGCATCCATGTGGTGCGCGTGGAGCATCTGCTGAACCGTTACGGGACACTCGCCGAGGAGCTGCTCGACCTCATCGCCGAGAACCCGTCGCTGGGCGAGCCCCTGCCGGCCGCCGAGGACTACCTCCGGGCCGAGATCGTCTACGCCGCCTCGCACGAGGGCGCCCGGCACCTGGACGACGTGCTGACCCGGCGTACCCGCATCTCGATCGAGACCTTCGACCGCGGCACTCGCAGCGCCCGCGAGGCCGCCGAGCTGATGGCGCCGGTCCTCGGCTGGGACAAGGACCAGATCGAGCGCGAGGTGGAGCACTACGAGAAGCGGGTCGAGGCCGAGCGGGAGTCCCAGCGCCAGCCGGACGACCTGACGGCGGACGCGGCACGGCTGGGAGCCCCGGACATCGTGCCGTTCTGACCGGCAGACCCGGGATGTCACTCGAACGAGTGTCGTGAGCTGGGATCTTTGCTCGGAACCCGTCCGTTCTACGGGGTGCGGGGGCAGAACTGGGCAGCGAGCAGGGCCCGTTCGAGGTCCGAGTCTGCGACCCCGCCCGTGTTCACCCGGAAGGTGAGGACACGACGACCGTCGACGGTGGCCGCTGTGCGCACGTAGCTGCCGGAGATCCGGCCGTTGTGCCCCCACACCGTGGTGCCGCACGGCAGCTTCACGGGGAACAGGCCCATGCCGTACGAGCCATGTGCGGCCCGGGTGTTGAGCATCTCGCGCAGCCGGCGCGGGGGCAGAAGATCGCCGCCGAGCAGGGCCGCGTAGAAGCGGTCCAGGTCGGCGAGCGTGCTCACCAGCTCACCCGCCGCGCCGGCCACGCGCGGGTCGAGTTCGGTGACGTCCGAGCCGTCGGCGGCGTAGGCGCGACCGTGCGGCGAGGGAAGCGAGGTGCGGGCGCCGGGGAACGAGGTGCCGGTCAGCTGGAGAGGAGCGATGATCCGCCGCTCGGCCTCGGTGGCGTACGAGTGGCCGGTGACCTGCTCGACGACCATGCCGAGCAGGACGTAGTTGGTGTTCGAGTAGGCGAAGCGGCCGCGGTCGGCCGGGGGGTGGGTGAGTGCGATGCGTACGGCCTGAAGCGGGGTCACGGGGACGGTGCCCTTGGTGTCCGCGGTGAAGTCGTACAGGCCGCTGGTGTGGGTGAGCAGGGCGCGCAGGGTCAGCCGGCGACCGTCGTTACCGGCGCCGCGTATCAGACCGGGGAGGTGGTCTTCCACGGAGTCGGACAGGGACAGCCGGTCCTCGGCGGCGAGTTGCAGGACCACCGTCGCGAGGAACGTCTTCGTGATGCTGCCGGCGCGGAAGTGGTCGGAGCGGGCGATTCCGGGACCGGTGCGGGCGAAGCGCGACCCGGACTCCTCGCGGGCCAGCAGGGCGGCGGCCGGGGCCTTGCCGCGGGTGACGAGGAGGGCGAGGGCGGCGTTCGAGGCCGGTGACGTCGGCGCCTGGGAGCCGGCCGGTGCCAGGCCGAGCAGGGCCAGGGACACGGGTATGGCCAGGAGTGTCCGAGGTGTCCGGCGCGGGGGCATCGGCGGTCCTTCCTTGTCGAGGCCCATCATGCAAGACGAAGTCGGGCTGAAGACGGGCGGTCCCCCAGGTGAGGGGCGTCCCGGGCACCGGGCCGCTGGGGTGTCAGGGGCACCCTGGGCGTTGGGCACTTGTCGGGTGAGGGACAATGGAGGCTCTGTCAGGGCGGGTTGCATGAGGGGACGCATGTCGGAGGCGGAGCGGGCGGGGGCATCCCGTCAGGACAGGAGCGAACGTCTCCTCGCCGGGCGGTACCGGCTGGGGGATGTTCTCGGCCGCGGCGGCATGGGCACGGTGTGGCGGGCCAAGGACGAGACCCTGGGCCGTACGGTCGCGGTCAAGGAGCTGCGGTTCCCGTCGAGCATCGACGAGGACGAGAAGCGGCGGCTGATCACGCGCACCTTGCGTGAGGCCAAGGCGATCGCCCGGATCCGCAACAACGGCGCGGTGACGGTCTTCGACGTGGTCGACGAGGACAACCGGCCGTGGATCGTGATGGAACTCGTCGAGGGCAAGTCGCTCGCCGAGGTCATCCGCGAGGACGGCCTGCTCACGCCGAAGCGCGCCGCCGAGGTGGGCCTGGCGATCCTCGACGTGCTGCGTTCGGCGCACCGTGAGGGCATCCTGCACCGGGATGTGAAGCCGTCGAACGTACTGATCTCGGACGACGGCCGGGTCGTGCTCACCGACTTCGGTATCGCCCAGGTCGAGGGCGACCCGTCCATCACCTCGACCGGCATGCTCGTCGGCGCGCCCTCGTACATCTCGCCGGAGCGGGCGCGCGGCCACAAGCCCGGGCCCGCGGCCGACCTGTGGTCGCTGGGCGGTCTGCTGTACGCGTCGGTGGAGGGCGTGCCTCCGTACGACAAGGGTTCCGCGATCGCGACGCTCACCGCGGTGATGACCGAGCCGGTGGAGCAGCCGAAGAACGCGGGACCGCTGGAGAACGTGATTTACGGGCTGCTCGCCAAGGACCCCCAGCAGCGGCTCGACGACGCGGGCGCCCGGGCGATGCTCAACGAGGTGCTGCACGCGTCCGAGCCCAAGGAGACGGTGCCGGAGCCGGCGGACGCGACGAAGGTCGTGGCGTTGCCGCCGGTGCCGGACGACGATCCGGGCAGGGGGAGTTCGGGCGGCTCAGGAGTAAAGCGGGGCGAGGAGGCGGCGGAGCGGCTGCGCGGTGCGCTGCGCTCCGTGCGCAAGGCCGCGTCGGCGGCGGGGGCGGCCACCGCGGCGGCGACGGCGCGCGCGAAGGCCGTGGGTGCGGAGACCTCCGGGTCGGCGGTCGGCGGTGGAGCGGGTTCTGCCGGTGCGGGTGCGGGCGTGTCCACGCCTCCGGCGCCCGCGTCGCCTCCGTCGTCGGTGTCGCCCGCGTCGGGCAAGCCCGCCGGTGCGGCTTCCTCCGGGAAGGCAGGGGTCCGTGACGCTACGTCGGTGAACTCCAGTTCGGCGAGTGGCACCGGTGGTGCAGGTTCCGTGGGGACGGCCGGGGCGACGGGGCGGGGCGCCGGGTCGGGGTGGCCCGTGGCTCCCCAGAGGCCGCCGCGGCCGGTGCCTCGGGCGCCGCTGACGGATGTGGTGCCGCGGCGGACGCTGGTGATCCTCGCGGTGGTCGTGGCGCTGGCCGTGCTCGGCACCGTACTGGCGCTCACGCTCGGCGGCGGGGACGACACCGGGTCGAAAGGCAGCAAGAGCGGCGACACCAAGGCGGCCGCGTCCAGCGGGGCGACGACCGGAAGTGGCGGCGGCAGCAAGGGCAAGAGCGACGACGCCCACACCGACAGCGGTGACAAGACGGGCTCCACCGCGGGTTCGGGCCTGCAGGAGACCGCGAACGCCACGCCGAGCGCGTCCGCCGACGCGGGCGCGTCGAGCGGTACGGGCAGCGGCGGCAAGGAGTCGGACTCCACCGCCGTGTCGACGTACAAGAGTGGTCAGGGGTTCTCGATCGGGCTGCCGAAGGGCTGGAAGTACCAGTCCACGGACGCCGCGGGAGCCCGGTTCACCGGTCCCGACGGGCAGAAGCTGCTCGTGGGCTGGACCACGACGCCCAAGGACGATCCGGTCGCGGACTGGAAGAACCAAGAGCGGTACATGACGCGCGCGCAGTACAAGCGGGTGCGCATAGAGCAGGTGGACTACCGGGGCTGGAACACGGCCGACTGGGAGTTCACCTATGAGGACGGCGGCACGAAGTACCGGTCGATCGACCGCGGTTTCGTCGTCAACTCGCATCAGGGATATGCGTTGATGTACACGGCGAAAGCGTCCAAGTGGGACAGCGGGCTGCGCAAGGACACATGGAAGACGCTGACCGAGACGTTCCAGCCGAAGTCGTGACGTACCGCTCGGCGATGTGACGTTCCGCCACGGAAGGGGGCCCTGAGATATCGGCATCCCCCTTTGCGCGTTGCCTCCGGCACGTATCGTGAGTGGTTGCGGACCGTACTGAGCCATAACGGAACGCAAGGCGAACGGAATTGACCAACCGGTCGGCTGGGGGAGGCAGGGCATCGTGGACGACTACGCGGGACGAGTACTCGCCGACCGCTACCGCCTGCCGCTGCCGCCGTCCGACGAGTACGAACTCGCCGAGACCCGGGCCTTCGACACCTACAGCGGGCAGGAAGTCCAGGTACGCCAGGTGCCGTTGCCGGAGGTCGTCGAGGCCGAGATGCTCGACGCCGACGGGCTGCCCGACGGTTTCGTGGCGCGGGACGGCGGGGTGCGGCGGGCGTCCGCGCGGACCACGCGGCGGCCCACCGAACCGGCCGTGCGGCGGGCGATCGAGGCCGCGCAGGCCGCCGCGCAGATCCCCGACCATCCCCGGCTCGACCAGGTCTTCGACGTGTTCGCCGAGGGCGGGTCGCTGTGGATAGTGAGCGAGTTGGTGCCCGCGAGGCCGCTGGCCGCGCTGCTCGCCGAGAAGCCGCTGAACCCCTACCGGGCCGCCGAGGTCGCCTCCGACGTCCTCACCGCGTTGCGCGTACTGCACGCACACGGGTGGGTGCACCGGAACGTCACGGTGCGCACGGTGCTCGTCTGCGACGACGGCCGCGTCATGCTGACCGGCCTGGCGGCCGGGGCCGCGGAGGAGGCGCTGTGCGGATACGACCCGGTGCCGGTGCGGGAGGACTTCGAAACCGACTCCGGGGGCGCCGGGCCAACGCAGAACGGCGGTTCGACCGGCGTCGGCCGGGCCGGTGGACCCGGCGGGCCGAGCGGTGCCGGGGGCCGTGGCCTTGGCGGTGTTGGATTCGGCGGCGGACGTGCGCACGGCGTCGCTGTGGCGGCCACGTCCGGTGCCGACCCCGAAGCCGCGCGGCGCGCCGCGATCGAGGCTCGGGCGGAGCGGGGGACGCCTGTTCCAGGGACGTCCGCCACGGGTGCGGCGGGCGTGGACCCGCGTGCTCTCGAAGCGGGCGGACCGGGAGCCGCCGCAGCGGCTGAAGCGGGGGGACCCGGGGGCGACGTCCGTGCGGCGCGCGCCGGAGCCATCGCCGCGTACCGCGCCGGAGCGCGCGCCGCAGCCCGCGTACAGGACGAACAACGGGGCGACCAGCTCGCTCTGCCGGCACCCCGGCCCGTGCCACAAGCCGACCGAGGGGAACAGGCCGGACCGACCGGCACCTCGGCGTTCTCTGCCCAGGCCCCGGGCTACGGGCCGCCCCAGCTTCCCGGCCGCGGCGTGGAACAGCGTCCCCCCACCCCGTACCCCGGCCAGATAACCGACCCCTATGGAGTCGATGGCGGCACCGCCTGGCACGGTGCCCAGCCGCGTACCGGCACCGTGGACGACGGAAACGGCCAAGGGCACGGCGCGCTCCCCGGGGGCACGAACGGCGGGGCGGCGGCCACCGGCAATGGCGTGTCCTCGTCGGCAGCCACAGGAAATGGCGCGTCCGTGCTCGCTCCCGGGCAGCAGTTCGCCGCCGGGCGTGGCGATCCCGCCTCGGCGGCCGTCGGTGGCCCGGACAACACCCGTGGACAGAGCGGCCGTTGGGACGAGGTCGTCGCCGGTGCGGCGCCGCGCCGGGGGCCGGGTACGGCGCTGGCCGCGGAGCGGGCCCGGCAGGCGCGGATGGCCGTGGTCGGGCCGGTGACCGAGCGGTGGGCACCGGAGCAGGCCGGCCCGGTGCACGAGAACTGGCAGCTGGCGGCGCCGATCGGGCCCGCGACCGACCTGTGGGCGCTGGGAGCGCTGCTCTTCCGCGCCGTGCAGGGACACGCGCCCTACCCCGAGGAGAACACCGCCGAGCTGGTGCAGTTGGTGTGCGCGGAGCCGCCCGCGTTCGCCGAGGAGTGCGGGCCGCTCAGGCCGGTCGTGGAGTCGCTGCTGCGTCAGGACCCCATCGAGCGGCTCGACTTCGAGGAACTGCGCGGCTGGCTGCGCTCCCTGGTGCGGTCCGCTCCGGAGCCCGAGGCCGGGGCCCATGTCGTCGCCGCGCCCCCCGTCGACCCGAGCCGGCTGCCGATCGTACGGCGCCGGGGCGAGCTCGTCCGCAGGCGCCGCGCCGGGCTGCCCGCGACCAGTCCGCACGCCCGCCACAAGCGCGCCAAGCAGGGCAACGCGGCCAGGCCCCGCCGCCTGGGCCGGAACCTGCTCCTGCTGGTCCTGCTCCTGCTGGCCGCGGCAGTCACGTACGCCATGGTCTTCATGCCCAAGGCCGACCGCGGTGGCGCTACCGGCGGGGAACGGACCGGCGCCGCCGGAGAGGTCAGTCCCGCCCCCGACACCAGCGGGGACGCGCGGGTGAGCAGCGAGCCACGCCCCGACCAGACCTCCCCGAGCACGGGCAAGAGCCCCTCCCAGTCGCCGGGTTCGACGAAATCGCAGACCACCACCAACCCCGATGTCGCCCAGGGCTTCACCCTTCGCAAGGATCCCGAGGGGTTCAGTGTCGCCGTGGCGAGCGGCTGGGACCGCTCGCCGAAGAACGGAAGCGGCCAGGTCGTCTACGCGCACGGGGACTTCGAGTTGATCGTCGTACCCGGCCGGGACAGCAAGGCCACGTACGGCAGTGATCCGATGACGTACCAGCGGGAGAGCGAGAAGGAGTTGCAACCGTTCCGGGACTCGACGTGGGCGACGTCCAGCGGGATGCGGCGGATCGACGTGGGCGGACGGTCCATGGCCGAGGGGCAGTTCACCTGGCAGGACTCCGGGGGGCGTGAGCTGTACGTGCGCAACCTCGCGATCCTCATCGGCGGGCGCTACCACGTGGTGCAGGTGCGCGGTCCCGAGGCCGAACGGGACGAGGTGACACGGCTGTACGAGCAGGCGTCGGCGACGTATCAGGTAACCGGCTGAGCACAGCGGTCACTTCGGCGATTCGGGCCTCTACGATGCCGTAGGAACCTGAACACCGAATGGTTCCCTTCCGTACACGGAAGGGAGAACCGTCACAGTGCGGTCTCCGTACGACCCCGCCGGTTCCCTGTGCGGGGGTCGCTCTTTAGTCTGACCCCTGTCAAGACCATTGCGGGGAAACGTGAATCAGATGCAGGGCCTGCTGCTCGCGGGCCGCTACCGGCTTGTCGACATCATCGGCAGCGGTGGCATGGGCCGAGTGTGGCGCGCCCATGACGAGGTGCTGCACCGCGCGGTCGCGGTCAAGGAGCTGACCGCCGCGCTGTACGTCGCCGAGGGCGACCTGGCCCGGCTGCTCGCGCGTACCCACGCCGAGGCAAGGGCCGCAGCCCGGATCAACCACTCGGCCGTCGTCACCGTGCACGACGTCCTGGAGCACGACAACCGGCCATGGATCGTCATGGAGCTGGTCGAGGGCAACTCGCTGGCCGACGAGGTCAAGGAGCGGGGGAGCCTCGAACCGGCCGAGGCCGCGCGGATCGGACTGTGGGTGCTGCGCGCACTGCGGGCCGCGCACGCCGCTGGTGTGCTGCACCGGGACGTGAAGCCCGGGAACGTACTGCTTTCCGCCGACCGGCGCGTGCTGCTCACGGACTTCGGCATCGCGCAGGTCGAGGGCGACACGACCATCACGCGCACCGGCGAGATCGTCGGTTCCGTCGACTATCTGGCGCCCGAGCGGGTGCGCGGCCACGATCCCGGGTCGGCCTCCGACCTGTGGGCCCTCGGCGCGACGCTCTACACGGCGGTGGAGGGGCGGTCGCCGTTCCGGCGCACTTCGCCGCTGACCACCATGCAGGCCGTCGTCGACGAGGAGCCCGCGGCGCCGCAGCACGCCGGTCCGCTGGAGCCGGTCATCACGGCGCTGCTGCGCAAGGATCCCGCCGTACGGCCGAGCGCGTCGGAGGCCGAGCAGATGCTCGCCGAGGCGGCTGAGGGGCGGCGTCCGAAGGCCGCGCAGGCGTATGTGCCGACACAACACGTGGACACCAGCGTGGGGCAGCGGCCGGACCAGCGGCACAGCCAGGGCCGGGGCCAGGCCCATGGTGCGACCGCACATGTGCCGGCGCCCCATGGCGGACCGTTGGTGACCATGCACCAGCCCCTGCCCCCAGTCGGCTCCGCCCCCAGAAAGCGGCGTCGTGGCCGCACGATCGCGCTCGTCCTCGTCCTGGCCGCGCTCGTCGGCGGTGGCAGCGCCGTCGCCATGAGGTACGCGGACGACTGGCGCAAGGACGCCAACACTTCCGGCACCGGAACCGGCACGAAGGACACGAACACCGGGCAGGACGGCAAGAACGGCAAGAGCGGGAAGAGCGGACAGTCCACGCCCGCCGGTGCCGTCCCCGACAGCTGGATCCGCGTGGACGACGTCGAGGGCTTCAGCCTCGCTCTGCCCAGCAAGAGCTGGAAGCGGCAGGCCAACGGCACGCAGGTCGACTACACACCCGACGGTGGCAAGCACTTCGTGCGCATTGCCGTGGACGACTCGCCGGACTTCGACAACCCTTACATGCACCAGCTGGATCTGCAGCAGCAGCTGACGAAGTTGCAGAACTACCAGCGGGTGAGTCTGCAGGCCAACACCTTCCGGGACTGCCACGGTTCGCTCTGGGACTTCACCTGGACCGCGCTGCCGAAGCAGACGCCGTACCCGGGACCGCGCCGCGCCATCGAGCAGACGTATCTCGCCCGTGACGGTATCGAGTACGCGATCTACATGTCGGCGCCCGCGGCGGACTGGGACACCGCGCGTCAGCAGTTCGACGCGATCCTGCGCGGCTGGCGTCCCAAGGCCGGATAACAGCCACCGAGGAGCCGGGGCCCGGAGGGGCTCCGTCCGGTGCGGCATGATGGGGCCCATGGGGACCGAGGGGGAGAACGTCCGTGTGATAGCCGGCCGTTACCGGCTGGAGGCCAGGATCGGGCGGGGCGGCATGGGCGTCGTCTGGCGAGCCGCCGACCAACTGCTCGGCCGCCAGGTCGCGGTGAAGGAACTCGCCCTCGACGACTCGCTCTCGGCGGAGGAGGCCCGGCTGCAACGCGACCGCACCCTGCGCGAGGCCCGCGCCGTGGCGCAGTTGCACCACCCGCACATCATCGTTGTGCACGATGTCGTCGTGGACGACGAACGGCCGTACATCGTGATGGAGTTGATCGAAGGCGGCTCGCTCGCCGAGCGGATCTCCACGCGCGGCCCGGTCGACGCGCGCGAGGCCGCCCGCATCGGCATCGGCCTCCTCGGCGCGCTGCGCCGCGCGCACGACGCCGGCGTCCTGCACAGGGACCTCAAGCCCGCCAACGTCCTGATGGAGGCGGGCACCGACCGTGTCGTCCTCACCGACTTCGGGATCGCGCAGGTCGCGGGCGCGACGACACTCACCGAGAGCGGGGCGTTCGTCGGCTCGCCGGAGTACACCGCGCCCGAGCGGATGTCCGGGGCGAGGACCGGGCCCGAGTCCGACCTGTGGTCGCTCGGCGCGCTGCTGTGCACGGTCCTGAGCGGCGAATCACCGTTCCGACGCGACTCGTTGGGCGGCATCCTGCACGCGGTCGTCGTCGACGACATACGTCCGCCCGCCCAGGCGGCGCCGCTCCTGCCCGTCGTGCGAGGGCTGCTGGAGCGCGATCCCGAGCGGCGGCTCGACGCGGCGGAGGCCGAGCGGATGCTGCGCGCCTTCCGTGACACGGGCCGGACGCCCCGGTCGCAGGCCGGGTACACGCCCACGCAGCGGGACGTACCCAAGCCCAAGCCCGTGCCCGCCCCGCCGGCCCCACCTCCCGCCACGGCGGCGGACAGGCCGCCCAAGCAGTCCGCGCGGGGCGTTCTCGTCGCCGCCGCGCTGGTCGCCGCGATGGCCGGCGCGGGTGTGTCGGCGGCGGCGCTGCTCATGAACGACGGTGGAGGCGGAGGAACCGCACCCCCGTCGAGCACGTCAGCATCCGCATCCGCATCCGCATCCGCATCCACGTCCAGGTCCACGGCGAGTACGTCGTCCTCGGCCGACCCCGCTCCCACCGTGACCGTGACCCGGCAGCAGGCGCCGACCGCCGGCTCCCGCAAGGCGCCCTCGGGATACCACCTCGCGCACGACCCGAACGGGTTCTCGCTCGCGGTGGCCGACGACTTCACGCGGGATCCGCAAGGGGAGCGGGTCTTCTACATGTCACCGGGGCAGATCTTCCGCCTCGGCATCAAGGTGACCGATCCGGCGACTGGCGGCCCGCTCGCGGTGATGCGGGGCGCGGATGCCAAGGGGCCCTCCACGAACCCGGGTTATCGCGACGGCGCGGTCACCTCGACCACGCACAACGGGCGGCCGGCCGCCCTCTGGGAGTTCACCTGGAACGGCTTCACCGCGGCGGAGGGCGCGCGGCACACGTACGACCTGTGCTGGGAGGAGGGCGGCCGGATGTACGACGTGTGGCTCTCGGCGCCGGTCGGGAAGGTGACGGAGGCGAAGGAGTATTTCGACGTGGCGGTGGACACGTTCGTGCGTTCATGAACTGCGCGTAAGCGGCGAGGTGCGTCACGGGTCTGTGACCGGAGACGGATGGGGCTGGATGCCGAAGCGCTTGCCGCGATAGAGATGGACGTATGAGCAACAACGGGGGAGTCCCTTACGGGTCCGACGAGCCAACGAGTTTCGGTCTGCAACCACCTCGGCCGGGTGTGCCCGTACAACAGCCGGGTGTGCCCGTACAGCAGCCGGGCGTCCCGTACCCGGGTAATCCGTATGCCGCGCCCACCCAGGTCGTACCTGAGCAAAAGGCGCAGGACCCGGGCGCCGGACGACTGATCGCCGGCCGTTACCGGCTCCTCGCCAAGCTCGGGCACGGTGGCATGGGCACGGTCTGGCGGGCCAAGGACGAGACGGTGGACCGTGAGGTCGCCGTCAAGGAGCCGCGTGTTCCCGACCATCTTCCCGAGCGCGAACGCGCCAACGCCTTCGAGCGGATGCGCCGTGAGGCGCGCGCGGCGGCACGCCTCGACCATCCGGCGGTTGTGAACGTCCACGACGTCGCGGTCGTGGACGGACAGCCCTGGATCGTCATGGAACTGGTGCACGGCCGCTCGCTCGGCGACGCCCTCCAGGAGGGCACGCTCGACGTCCGCGAGGCGGCGCGCGTCGGCCTGGAGGTCCTCGGCGCCCTCGAGGCCGCGCACGCGGCGGGCATCCTGCACCGCGACGTCAAGCCGGACAACGTCCTGCTCGGCCGCCATGACCGTGTCGTCCTCACCGACTTCGGCATCGCCCAGATCGAGGGCGAGACGAACCTGACGGACACCGGCGGTTTCGTGGGCTCGCCCGAATACACCGCGCCCGAGCGCGTGCTGGGCCGGCGCCCCGGTCCGGCGAGCGACCTCTGGTCCCTCGGCGTGGTCCTGTACGCGGCCACGGAGGGCGTCTCGCCCTTCCGCCGCAGCAACACGCCCGCCACGCTTCAATCAGTGCTCAACTCCACGCCCGCCCCGCCCCATTCGGCGAGCGGCCCCCTTTCGGAGGCCATCAACGGCCTGCTGGACAAAGAGCCCTCCCGCCGCCCCTCCGCCGCCCAGGTCCGCCGCCTCCTGGAGGAGGCCGCGCAGCCGCCCGCGCCCGCGCCGACGCAGGTCGTGCAGATCGCGGCCCCGGCGGGCGGCACGGGCCTTAGCGTGGGTCGCAAGGCCCTTTTCGGCCTCGGCGCGGCGGTCGTGGCGGCGGCGGTGGCGACGTACCTGGTGATCGCGAACCCCTTCGCGGGACCGCTGCCGGACCACTGGAAGAAGCAACACGTGCCGGACGTCGCCGCCACGTTGGCGGTGCCCGCCGACTACCAGAGATCGACGCCGGACCGGTCGTCGGACAAGGGCCACTGGGTCACGTACACCGACTGGAGCGGGAGCATCTGGATCGGCCTGACCCTGGCCAGGAAGTCCGAGGACACGAGCAAGGAGATCCAGGATTCGTCGAGGGCCGAGATGTACGCCGACGACGGGGAGTTCAAGGACAGCGGCGCGTACGACCTGAGCATGCCCGAGGGCCCGAGGACGGACCCGCAGGAGACGACGTACCAGGGCAAGAAGTCCGCCGAGAACACGGTGAGGTACACGACCACCGACAGTCAGAACCCCCGCCCTCGCGAGCTGAAGATCTTCTACTACAAGTCGGCCACGGGCGACATGTACAAGCTCACGATCAGTTACCCGGGCAAGGGCGACTTCACGGCACGGGGCCGTGAAGTCGCGAAGGCGGCGATCGCCAACTTGGACATCGACAAGCTGTGAGGAACTCTTCAGGCCTCAGGTGAGCTTGGCCGCCTGGCCCTTGATGAGCTCGGCGGGGATGTCGTAGTCGCCGGCACCGGCGCCGTCCTCGCCCGAGAAGGCCGCGAGGCTGAAGGCGTAGTACGTGGCGATAGTGCTGCCGTGGCGGACGACTTCGGCGTGTACGACGACGTCGTCGCCGTCCGCGTCCCCGGTCACCGCGAACGCGAGCGACTCGTCCCCGGTCCCGGACGCCTTCTCGGCGGCGACCTTGGTGAACTTCTGGGTGTCGTCCTTGGCGCCGCCCTTAGGCGTGGCCGTGAACCCGTTCGCGCACCCCTTGATGGCGTCGGAGACCGAGGACATGGTCTCCTCGGCACCCCCACCCTCGTACGACGAGAGCGACACGATCGTCACCGTCTGCCCGAGGGAGTCGGTGATCGACTTCATCGCGTCCTCGAACTCCTTGTCCGTCATGTCCTCCAGGCTCTTGGTCGAGGACGCGCTGGGCGAGGCCGAAACCTCCTGCGAGACCAAGCGGTTGACGTACGCGGCGGAGTCGCCGGGCGCGAACCCGGTCACGACATACGCGATCGGCGCGCACTTCTCTTCCACGACCGTCACGTCGTCCTTGGAGGACGCGAAGGCGCCGCCCTGGTCGGCCGCCCCGACCTTGTACCCCTCGACGTCTCCCGTCGCGATGATCCGCTGCTTCAACTCGGCACCGCTGAGCGCCTTCGCGGCGGCCGTCGACTTGTCGGATCCGGCGCCCTTGTCACCGTCACCTCCGCTGTCGGAGCAACCGGTGACCAGGGTGAGCGAAAGCGCCGACGCAACCGCGACGATGCCGGCCCGCGACAACGCGAGTCTCTTCATGGTGATGGTGATCCTTCGGTGGTCCAGAGGTGAAAGGACTATGAGGGAGAGGTCAAGGAATCGTCAACTCTCCAGGTCGGCGGCGTCCGACTTGACCTGATCCGCACCTCATGGACTGCGGGTCACCTATGAGCGCAGAGCGGCTATCAGCGCCTCGAGTTGGAGTGGGCCGGTGGCGATGATGACCTCCGGGTCGTCGCTCTCGCGGAGGAGGATCGTTCCGGCGGGGGTGGTGGCTATGTAGACGCAGGCGGAGGCCTCCTGGCTGTACATGGACTTCTGCCAGTGCGGTTCGGGCATGGTGGGCTCCTTCAGAGGTCTCGGGCGAGCTGTGCAATGAAGTCACGGGACTTGGTCGGGGGCAGGGCGGCTTGCTGCATGCGGTCCAGGACCAAGTGGTAGCGCTCCAACTGGGCTGGAGAGTCGGTCAGTTCGGCCCCGTGGTCGGTGTCCAGCTGGACGGTGTCGAGTTGGTGGACCGGGCCGTGGAAGTAGTCGATGCCCTGCCCGGAGGTGTGGAACGGGCCGCTGTCGAAGGGGATGACGGCGACGCTGACGTGGTCGAGTTCGCTCACCTCGTTGAGGTGGCCGAGCTGGGCCCTGACCGTGGCGCGGTCGCCGAAGCGCATGCGCAGGGCTGCCTCGTGCACGATCGCCGAGTACGGCGGTGGCTGTTGGCGGTGCAGGATCTCCTGGCGCTTGATGCGGTGCGAGACCCGGTGCTCGATCTCGTGCGGCTTCAGTGGCGGCACGGTGTGGCTGAACAGGGCGCGGGCGTGATCGGTGGTCTGCAGAAGGCCGGGGACGTTGATGACGTGCGCCACGCGGAGGGCTGTGGCGTGGTGCTCTACCTCGGTGAGGTCCAGCATGCGAGGCGAGAGGATGTCGCGGTACTCCTCCCACCAGCCGCGTCGACGCTCGCCCGTCATAGCCGCGAGGGCGTCGATCAGCGGCTCATCGGTGCAGTCGTAATGCCGGGCCAGCGTCCGCACGCGATCGGCGCTGACCCCGTAGCGCCCTGCCTCGATGTTGCTCACGCGTGACTGCGTGGCGCCCACCAGCGCGGCGGCCTGCGTGGCGGACAGGTCCGCGCGCTCGCGCAGCCTCCGCAGTTCGGTGCCCAGACGTCGGCGCCGGGCCGTGGGCAGAGGGCTTGGCTGCGGCATGAGCGGCGACTTTCCGTTCGTACGTATGGCGTGGGGGTCACCCACACGAAGGTAATAGGGACTACAGCCCCTGCAATTCATGGAATGTAGTCCACGAGTCGGTCTACGGTGAGTCCCAAGCCGCTCAACTGGCCTCGCCAGTAAGCCGGAAGCACGGGCTGCCATTGGAGCGGTCTCAAGTCACCCCACCACAGAAGGCCTTCATGGTCACCGTATCCCCGCCGAAGTCCGAAGCGTCCGCATCTTGTGCGTACGCCCTCCAGTTGCCGCACGACGTCTGCGCACCGCGCATCGCCCGCGTCACCCTCAGAGCGGTTCTGACCAGGCACGGCCTGACGCAACTCATCGACACCGCCGAACTGTTGACATCCGAGCTGGTGACGAATGCCTACCGCCACTCCACCGGCCCCGCGACCCTCCGCCTCCGCGCCCTGCCCGGCGCCCGCCTCCGGGTGAGCGTCTGGGACGCCAACCCGCACATCCCACCTCCCTTCGACAGGCGCCCCGGCCCGCTCCATCCCGTCCCGGCCGAGGCGGACGGCGGGCGCGGGCTACTCCTCGTATGCCATTACGCGGACGCGTGGGGTGGCTATCCACTCGGTGACGACCTCTTCGGGCGGGGCGGGAAGCTGCTGTGGTGCGCGCTGGGGCCGCAGGCTGTCTTCGGCATCAGTGACGCCCCATGAGGGCGCCTTGGCAGCGCGCAGCCGCAGCGTCTCGGCGCTACCGTGGACCCAGCGACACGCCCTGTAATCAGCGGAGGACCGCGGTGACCATCATGAGCGAGCGTCCGGCGGCCATAGACGTTCCTCCGTCCGGAGCCTTCGAGGACATGCTCCGGATCGTCGAGGAGCTGGAGACACCTGACGGCTACAAGGCCGAACTCATCCGGGGGAAGATCGTCGTGTCGCCGTGGTCGAAGCTGCGCTACAAGAGGGTGATGAAGTCGCTGCGGCTCCAGCTCGAGCCTCATGCGCCGAAGGCGCACGACGTTGACGTGGCGCCCTTTCTCTTCACCTTCCCTGGGAGGGAGCGAGGATTTGGGCCCGACCTCCACGTAGCCGACGAAGCCGCCTTCGACGCCGAAGGCCGGCACGCCGACGGGGCCGCCCTCTCCCTCGTCGCCGAGCTGACCTCCGCCTCCACCAAGGACGCCGACTGGCTCGACAAGCTCGATACGTACGGGCGGGTCGTTCCCGTCTACCTCGTTCTGGATATGCAGGTCGGGGAGATCACCGCCTTCTGGGACCCCTCCCCGAAGGGGTACCGGTCACGGACCACCGTCACCTTCGGGAAGCCGCTGCGCGTGCCCGCGCCGTTCGACTTCGAGTTGGACACGTCCGGGTTCGCCGTTGGTCCGGACAGTCCGGACCATGGCGTTCAGGAGTGATCAACCCGTGACGGTCACACCAACAACCCCCTGATCAGCGCATTCGTTGCCAGCGATCACTGGCAGCGTGTGTGTACTCCGTGAAAGCCGATTACCGACGGGTACCCAAAGCGGCCGGGCGGGCATACCCTGCGGCTCATGACGGACTCGCAGGCCACGGAGCAGGCCAAGGAAGACGCCGGTATGGACAGTTCCGGCACGGACAACGCCGGCGGCGCTGCCGCCAAGGCCGGTACCAACCCCCTCGCCCCCGCCCCCACGGGCGCCCGCACCGCCGCCGACGTCGTCACGCCCGAGCTGGTCGCGCAGCTCACCAAGGGGGTCGTCGGGTCCGGTCGTACCGCCAACCACACGCCCTTCACCGGCGAGAAGCTGGCCGACCTGCCCGAGTCCACGCCCGGGGACGTCGCGACCGCTTTCGAGCGGGCCCGTAAGGCACAGGTCGCCTGGGGCGCCACTCCCGTACGGCAGCGCGCCGCCGTCCTCCTCCGCTTCCACGACCTGGTGCTCGCCCGTCAGGCCGAGGTCCTGGATCTGATCCAGCTGGAGACCGGCAAGGCCCGCCTGCACGCGCACGAGGAAGTCCAGGCCGTCGTCGTGGCCGCCCGGCACTACGGACGCAAGGCGCCGTCGTATCTGAGGCCGAAGCGGCACACCGGCGCCGTCCCGACCCTCACCAAGGTCACCGAACTGCGCCACCCACGCGGCGTCGTCGGCCAGATCGCGCCCTGGAACTACCCGCTCGAACTGTCCGTCGGCGACGCGTTGCCCGCCTTCGTCGCGGGCAACGCGGTCGTCATGAAGCCCGACACCGAGACCTGCCTGACCGCCTTGTGGGCCCGCGACCTGCTCATCGAGGCCGGGCTGCCCGGAGAGGTCTTCCAGGTGGTGATCGGGGACGGCCCGGTCGTCGGTCCGGAGGTCGTCAGGCACGCCGACTACGTCTCCTTCACCGGCTCGACGAGGACCGGACGGGAAGTCGCCCAGGGCGCCGCCGCCCGGCTCGTCGGCGTCTCCCTCGAACTCGGTGGCAAGAACGCCATGGTGGTCCTCGAGGACGCCGACATCGACAAGGCCGCCGCGGGCGCCGTCCGCGCCTGCTTCTCCTCCGCCGGTCAGCTCTGCATCTCCATCGAGCGGCTGTACGTCCATGAGTCCGTCGCCGATGTGTTCGCGGAGCGGTTCGCCGCCCGCACCAAGGCCATGCGGCTGGGCAAGTCCCTCGCCTACGGGGCCGAGATGGGCTCGCTGGTCGGCGAGCGGCAGCTGGAGACCGTGACGCGGCATGTGGAGGAAGCCGTCGCGAAGGGCGCCAAGGTCCTCGCCGGTGGCGTCGCCCGGCCCGACATCGGCCCCTACTTCTACGAGCCCACCATCCTCGACGGCGTCGAGGCGCCGATGGCGGTCTGCGCCGAGGAGACCTTCGGGCCCGTCGTCTCCCTCTACCGGTTCAAAACCGAGGACGAGGTCGTCGAGCTCGCCAACTCCACGCCGTACGGCCTCAATTCGTCCGTCTGGACCAGGGACGGGCGCAAGGGGCGCGCGGTCGCGGCCCGGTTGCGCACCGGGACGGTGAATGTCAACGAGGGGTACGCGCCCGCGTACGGCAGCGTCCAGTCGCCCATGGGCGGCATGAAGGACTCCGGCCTCGGCCGCCGCCATGGCTCCGAGGGCATCCTCAAGTACACGGAGGCCCAGACCGTCGCCCAGCAGCGACTGCTGCCCATGGCGCCCTCGCTCGGTATGGACGACGAGAAGTACGCGGCGTTCATGAGCCGGAGCCTGAGGGTCATGAAGGCATTCCGTCTGCGCTAGGCCGTCAGGCCGCCAGCCGCGCGAAACAGTTCTCGAACCGTTCTCAACGAGGAGAGCAGCACGTGTCACAGGAGAACTCTGTCCACAGTCAGCCGGATGAGGAGGCGTACGACTATGACGTCATCGTCGTCGGCTCCGGCTTCGGCGGATCCGTCACCGCCCTGCGCCTGACGGAGAAGGGCTATCGCGTCGGCGTTCTCGAAGCCGGCCGCCGCTTCACCCGCGACTCGCTGCCCAAGAACTCCTGGGACATCAAGAACTACCTCTGGGCCCCCAGGCTCGGCATGTACGGCATCCAGCGCATCCATCTGCTGGGCAACGTGATGGTGCTCGCGGGAGCGGGCGTCGGCGGCGGTTCCCTCAACTACGCCAACACCCTCTACGAACCCCCGAAGCCCTTCTTCGAGGACCCGCAGTGGAAGGACATCACCGACTGGCAGGAGGAGCTGAAGCCGTACTACGACCAGGCCCGGCGCATGCTGGGCGTGCGGCTCAACCCGACCATGACCCCGTCGGACGTGCACCTCAAGGCCGCCGCCGAGCGGATGGGCGTCGGCGACACCTTCCACATGGCGCCGGTGGGCGTCTTCTTCGGGGACGGACAGGACGCTGACGGGAGCACGAAGGCCAAGCCCGGTGAGAAGGTCGCCGACCCGTACTTCGGCGGCGCCGGACCCGCCCGCACGGCGTGCACCGAGTGCGGAGAGTGCATGACCGGCTGTCGCCACGGCGCGAAGAACACCCTCAACGAGAACTACCTCCACCTCGCCGAGAAGGCGGGCGCGGTCGTCCATCCCATGACGACCGTCGTGTCCGTCACCGACGACTCGCAGGGCGGGTACGCCGTCCAGACCCTCCCCACGGACGAACGGCGCAAGGGCGAGGGGCAGACCTTCAAGGCGCGCCGGGTCGTCCTCGCGGCGGGTACCTACGGCACGCAGACCCTGCTGCACCGCATGAAGGCGGGCGGCCAGCTCCCGTACCTCTCCAAGAGGCTGGGCGAGCTGACCCGCACCAACTCCGAGGCGCTGGTCGGCGCGCAGACCGACAACCGGCGCTATCGCAAGGTCACCGGCGAACCGAGAGTCGACTTCACGCGCGGTGTCGCCATCACGTCGTCGATCCACCCCGACGAGAACACCCACATCGAGCCGGTCCGCTACGGCAAGGGATCGAACTCGATGGGCGGCATGTCCATCCTCCAAGTCCCTTACGCCGAGGGCTCGTCCAGAGTCCTGGGCTGGCTGGCCCACGCCGCGAAACACCCGCTCCTCGTACTGCGCTCGCTCTCCAACCGCCGCTGGTCGGAGCGCACCATCATCGGCCTGGTGATGCAGTCGCTCGACAATTCCCTGACGACTTATCTGAAGCCGAAGGGTGCGGGTAAGGGGTTGTTGACGGCGCGTCAGGGCCACGGCGCTCCCAACCCCAAGCAGATCAAGGCGGCTTCGGAGGGCGCGTCCGCGATCGCCGCCGAGATCAACGGCTTCGCGGGCAGCAATGTGGGCGAGCTGATGGGTACGCCGCTCACGGCGCACTTCCTGGGCGGCTGCCCGATCGGTGCCAGTGCGAAGGAGGGCGTCATCGACCCGTACCACCGGCTGTACGGCCACCCCGGCATCTCCGTCGTCGACGGCGCCGCGGTCTCCGCGAACCTCGGCGTCAACCCGTCGCTCACCATCACCGCACAGGCCGAGCGCGCGATGTCGTACTGGCCCAACAAGGGCGAGACCGACCCGCGTCCGGCGCCGGGTGCGGCGTACGAACGCCTCAAGCCGGTGGAGCCGCAGGCACCCGCCGTCCCCGCGGACGCGTTCGGCGCGCTGAAGCTGCCGTTCCTGGGCATGCCGACGGTGCCGCCGAAGTCGTAACCCGCCTGCGCGAGCGAAGAAGGGCCGTCACCCGCCCGCGCTGGGAAAGAAAGAAGGACCTGCGCCCCCCTCCGAGCGCAGGTCCTTCTTGGAGCTGTGTGGCTACCGGCTCCTTACGCGGTCACGTCACCCGACTTGCGGCGACGGACCACGAACACCGCACCGGCACCGGCGACGACGGCGATACCGCCGGCCAGGCCGATCATCGGCAGGGCGGAGCTGGAGCCGGTCTCGGCGAGGCTGCCGTCGACCTCAGGGGTGTTGCTCTTGTCGGCGGGCTTGTCCGAGACCGGGACCTTGCCGCCTTCCTGCGGCTTGGTGCCACCGGTGTCCGTGCCGGCCGCGACGATCTGGAACTTGTACGCGACCTCGCCGAAGCCCGTGCACTCGCCGTCGGAGTCGCCGTAGATGCTGGCACCGAGGGAGAAGCCTGCGCCGACCGGGGCGCTGGACTTCACGTTGATACGCAGCGGGATGTCGACCTCGTAGTCGGGCTTGAGCTGGTCGGTGTAACCGACGAAGCCGACCGCGTAACCCTCGGAGTCGACGTCCTCCCAGACCTTGCCGTCCGGGTTGTACGCCTGGAGCTGGACCTTCTTGCTCTGGAAGAGGTCCTCGCCCGCCTTGTCCGCGGACGCCCCGGCGAAGAAGCCGAGGTCGGTGAGGGTGGAGTCGGAGTTGTTGAGCACGTTCAGGGAGAACTTGTGCCAGCCGCTGCCCGCCGCGATCTTGCCGGGCAGGCCCGTGATGGACACGTCGACCTTGGAGTCGGCGCAGTCGGACGGCTCCGGGTCGGGCGACTGCGACTCCTCGGGCGCGGAGGTGCTCGGCGCCGGGGTGGAAGCGGAGGCGGAGGCGGTCGCGCTCGGGGCCGGAGCGGACTCGCTCGCGGACTCCGAGGCGGAGGCGGAGGCGGTCGGCTCGGGCGTGGTCTCGGTCGCGCTCGGCGACGCCGACTCGCTGGGAGACTCGGACGCGGTCGCGCTCGCGGACGGGCTGGGGCTCTCGTCCGTCGCGAACGCGGCCGGCGCCGACAGCAGCGCGAGCGGGGCTATGGCAGCCGTCGCGGCCGCAACGGCCATGGCACGGCGAAGCTTCATGAAGACCTCGGAAGTCCGGGTGCGTCGCGCGTCGCGACGCTCGTATGGGCTCGTTCAGGTGAGGCCTCCGCGTGTGGGGCGCGGGTGTGGCCGTTGGTTCTGCAGGTGTGACCGGTGAATGCGGTGAATGGTTGTCCCAGCTCTCACAGAATTCTTATGTGGGCTGGGTCACACCCGAGGCGCGGTCGCGGTGCCATCGCCGTGCTTCGCCGTGTGATCGCTGACTGATCGCCGTCTGATCGCCGTCTGATTCTTCGCAGAGCATGGCGAAGGGCCCCGCAGGACGGAGCTGCGGGGCCCATCTTTCGTCAGCACCGACGTCGGGGCAGCGCCGGTGCCTGGGAGCGGCGCCGGGGGATTGCGCCGCTGGTCCGGGTGACCGCCGGTCGTGCGCCCCGGCACGCTCGGAGCGCGCACGTGGTGTCGACCATTGGCGGTCGGGCGGTACGGAACGGGCCGTACGCGCCGTACAGAACGAATGCGATTGTCTGCGAGGGGACTTGGGCTGCTCTCGCATCGTGCTGGATGGGCGACGGCCTCCGCAACCATTGCGACCGCCTCTGAAGAGATTCCGCCGGGCGGCCCCGGGCGTCCCCGGAGCCGAAGTGACCGGGCTGCTGTCCCCTGCCGTCCGGTCACACTCCTGGAGCGAGGTCCCACGACGCACGGCACGATCCGCACGTCTCATCGCTCCAGCGGAGCCACGCGTGGTTCTTTCGGGCCCGCCCCTGGCTGACACGGACACCGGGACCAACGAAGCCCGCCGCGCGCCGGTCACGCGCCGTACGGGTGAGAGGGGACGCGTACGTGCGTACGCCCGGTACGGGGTTCAGACGCGGCCGCGGCACAGCTCCAGCAGCGTCATCGCCAGCGACGTGCCCGGCTTGCCCAGCGCGTCCCTGTAGTGGCCGAGGATCTCCATCTCGCGCGAGAGGTTCACCCGGCGGCCGCCGGAGGAGATCCGGGCCTCCTGGACCACCGCCGAGACGGCCATCCGTTCCTGGACGAGGCCGATGATCCGGTCGTCGAGGGCGTCGATGCGCTCACGGGCACCGGTGATCACATCGGCGGCCTCGTCGGTGCGGGCGCCGGTCTTGTCGAGTACGTCGGCCATGGTGGGGCTCCTCTTGATCCTTGGAAGGGTGCCCCGGAGCGGCAAGGTCCGGAAACGGCAGACGCCCCGGGCCTTGTCGGCCCGGGGCGCCTGGGAAGTCGCTTGTCAGTTGCTCAAGCAGCACGACCATGGCAGCCGGCGGGCCGGTTGCCATAGGTAAAGACGTAGGTCTGGTGCGTGAGCATGAGAGCAGTATGCCCACGGGGGCGGCCGGGGGCCAAGCCGGTTCGGATACTGAGACCGGGACGAATTCAGTCCCTCCGGCGTTTGAGGCGCGGCGTCTGGGGAGCGGCGTCTGGGGATGGACTGTCCGGGCGTCGCCCCCGCGGGCAGTGCGCCCTGGCCCTCCGCCGGCGGAGGCGGCCGCAGGGCAGTAGACGCCTCCGCGGGCAGAGGCGTCTACCGCACCGTGGCGGGTGGAGTCCCAGGGACGGGCTGCGGCGGCGCTGCATTCGTCAGCGGCTCTGCCGCGGCCGATGGAGGCGTCTACCGCACCGTGGCGGGTGGAGTCCCAGGGACGGGCTGCGGCGGCGCTGCATTCGTCAGCGGCTCTGCCGCGGCCGCTGGAGGCGTCTGCCGCATCCTGGCGGGTGGAGTCCCAGGGACGGGCTGCGGCGGCGCTGCATTCGTCAGCGGCTCCGCTGCGGTCGCCGTAGGCGCCCCCCGCGCCAGCCCCCGGTAGACTCGACACCACACACCCTTTGCTCACCGCCGGAAGGCAAACCGTGCCAGAAGTGTCCCCCGCCGCCCCCGACACCGTCCTGGTCGTCGACTTCGGTGCGCAGTACGCCCAGCTCATCGCCCGACGCGTCCGCGAGGCCCGGGTATACAGCGAGATCGTGCCGAGCACCACGCCGGTCGCGGAGATGCTCGCCAAGAACCCGGCCGCGATCATCCTCTCCGGCGGCCCCTCGTCGGTGTACGCCGAGGCCGCGCCCCGCCTGGACCGCGAGATCTTCGAGTCCGGCGTCCCCGTCTTCGGCATGTGCTACGGCTTCCAGCTGATGGCCACGACCCTCGGCGGCACGGTCGACAACACCGGCGCCCGCGAGTACGGCCGTACGCCGCTGCGTGTCTCGAAGCCCGGCTCCACCCTGTTCGAGGGCACCCCGGACGAGCAGTCGGTGTGGATGTCGCACGGAGACGCCTGCTCGGCGGCCCCCGAGGGCTTCACCGTCACCGGCTCCACGGACGTCGTCCCGGTCGCGGCCTTCGAGAACGACGAGAAGAAGCTGTACGGGGTCCAGTACCACCCCGAGGTCATGCACTCCACCCACGGCCAGCAGGTGCTGGAGCACTTCCTGTACCGGGGCGCGGGCCTCAAGCCGAACTGGACGACCGGCAACGTCATCGACGAGCAGGTCGCGCTCATCCGCGAGCAGGTCGGCACCAAGCGCGCCATCTGCGGTCTGTCCGGCGGCGTGGACTCCGCCGTCGCCGCCGCCCTCGTACAGAAGGCCATCGGGTCCCAGCTGACTTGCGTGTATGTCGACCATGGCCTGATGCGCAAGGGCGAGACCGAGCAGGTCGAGAAGGACTTCGTGGCCGCGACCGGCGTGCAGCTGAAGGTCGTGGACGCGCAGGAGCGCTTCCTCGCCGCGCTGGCCGGGGTGTCCGACCCGGAGGAGAAGCGGAAGATCATCGGCCGGGAGTTCATCCGGGTCTTCGAGCAGGCCCAGGCGGAGATCATCGCCGAGGCCGCGGAGGGCGATGACGTCGCCTTCCTGGTGCAGGGCACGCTCTACCCGGACGTGGTCGAGTCCGGTGGCGGCACCGGCACGGCCAACATCAAGTCCCACCACAACGTGGGCGGCCTGCCCGAGGACCTCGAGTTCGAGCTCGTCGAGCCGCTGCGCAAGCTCTTCAAGGACGAGGTGCGGATGGTCGGGCAGGAGCTCGGTCTGCCCGACGAGATCGTCCAGCGCCAGCCGTTCCCCGGCCCCGGCCTCGGCATCCGCATCGTCGGCGAGGTCACCAAGGAGCGCCTCGACCTGCTCCGCGAGGCCGACGCCATCGCCCGCGAGGAGCTCACGGCCGCCGGTCTCGACCGCGACATCTGGCAGTGCCCGGTGGTCCTGCTCGCGGACGTCCGCAGCGTGGGCGTCCAGGGCGACGGCCGGACGTACGGCCACCCGATCGTGCTGCGCCCCGTCTCGTCCGAGGACGCCATGACCGCGGACTGGTCGCGGCTGCCGTACGACGTCCTCGCGAAGATCTCGACGCGCATCACGAACGAGGTCGCGGACGTCAACCGAGTCGTCCTCGACGTGACGTCGAAGCCGCCGGGCACCATCGAGTGGGAGTAGTCCTCCCATCGGGTGGGAGTAGTCCTCACCTACGCCTGAGAGTGCGCACCGGCTCTCCGGGCTTCCAGATCTCGGCGACCAGATACGTGTCGTCCTCGACGTAGGTCCGTACGACCTCCGTCAGCTCGGTGCGGAAGAGGTGGAACGGCTGCGGCGGTTCCACCTCTTTCACGTACGCCTTCTTGGCCGCCTCGTCGCCGACCTCGACCGCCCGACCGCTGATCCGCACATCCCCGCCGCCCATGTCCGTGCCCGGCCCCGGGTTCGCCTGGAGCGCGAAGCGCGGGTCGCGGCGCAGGTCGAGGACCTTGAGCGAGTCGGGCATCATGCCGAGCCACAGCTCGCCGTGCAGGAACCGCGCCTCGAGGCCGGTGGTGCGGGGCGAACCGTCCTTGCGGAGGGTCGCCAGGGTGTGATGGGTGAAGGCGGCGAAGCGGTCTTCGACCGTCTTGGCGAGGTCGGGTTCGGCGGAGGCGAAGGCTGCCCAGTTCGCGGGGGTCGTACGGCTCATACGGCTCATGCGGTCAGTCTCGCGCGGATACCGGACATCTTTTGTCAGGTATAGCGCGGGCCTCTACGGTAGAGAGCCGCGTGGGTCCGTAACGGTTGCCACTCTCTTCACCGAACGGCCCTGGTCTCCTGCGCTGACCGCGGGTAACTTCCGCTCCGTACCGGACACGCCAGTGCTGGAGGACATATGCACGGGCCCACCCCGCCCCCGCCCCTGCCCACCGACCAGCTGCGGTTCGCCATGCCGCCGATGCACGAGTCGCCGGACGACGAGCGGCGGCACCGCAAGGAACGGCTGGCCGGGGCGCTGCGGCTCTTCGCGCGGCTCGGATTCGAGGACGGGGTCTCCGGGCACATCACGGCGCGCGACCCGGAGTTCAGCGAGTGCTTCTGGGTCAATCCGTTCGGGATGCCGTTCAAGCACGTCACCGTGAGCGATCTGGTCATGGCCAACCAGGACGGCCAGGTGATCGAGGGCCGCTACCACGTGAACCAGGCGGCGTTCACCGTGCACGCCCAGGTCCATGCCGCCCGCCCCGACGTCGTCGCCGTCGCCCACTGCCACTCCGTGCACGGACGCGCCCTGTCCGCGCTCGGCGACCTGCTCGACCCGATCACCCAGGAGAGCTGCGCCTTCTACGAGGACCACGCGCTCTACGACGCGTACACCGGCGTCGCCGTCGACGCGGAGGAGGGCCGCCGGATCGCGTCAGCGCTGGACAGCCGCAAGGCGCTGGTGCTGCGCAATCACGGGCTGCTGACGGTCGGGGACTCGGTGGACGCCGCGGCCTGGTGGTTCCTGTCCATGGAACGCTCCAGCCAGGTCCAGCTCACCGCGAGGGCCGCCGGGCGGCCGATCCTGATCGACCACAAGCAGGCGGTGGCGACGCGGGAGCAGCTCGGCGGCGATCTGGTGGCGTGGATCAACTACCAGCCGTTGTGGCAGGACATCAGCCGCAGCGAACCCGATCTGCTGAGCTAGAAGCCCCCCCGTCTTCTCGACCGTAAGCACCGTCTTAGGGCCGGGAGCCTCGATCTTCTGAGTCAGAAGCCTCGACTTCCTCTGAGTCAAAAGCCCCGCAGGACCGCCGCCTTCGTCGTGGCGAACTCCTCGTCCGTCAGCACGCCGTCGCGGTGCAGCTCGCCCAACTCCCGCAGGCGGCGCAGGAGTACGTCGTGATGGTCGGACTGCGGCGGTACGGCGGACGCGAGCTGGGGGCGGTCCATGAACGTGCCGGTCCGCGTGGACGGGTGCGGCAGGCGCGCGGTGACGGCGGTGGCGACGAGCGCGGTGAGCAGATCGCGGCGGGTGCTGCCCCACAGATCGAGGGCGTACGGATCCTTCTCGGGCGGCAGTTTCGAGAAGACCGTCTCCCGCGTCACGAAACGCAGGAAGCCGTCCTCGTCACCGGAGTTGGGCAGCCACTCGACCTGGACGAGGTCGCCCACGCCGATGATCCGCGGCCCCGTCGCCCGCTTGACCCGGTCGGAGGTGTCCGCCCAGTCGATCCGCACCTGGGCGCCGTCGAAGGAGACCGTGCCGTCGCTGGAGCGCACGGACACGGGGACGGGCGGGCCCGCGAGGAGATAGGTCTTCGCCGGTTCCTTGGGGATCTGGTCCAGGAGCAGCGCGCGGCGGACCTCCTCGGCGACGTACGCGGCGACACCGGAACGGTCGATGTCGACCGTGAGTTTGTACGGGTCCGCCGCGTCCGGCAACCGGCCCCCGGTCGCCTGCAGCAGCGGGTCGGCGCCCTCGCGCAGCCTGAGGCGCAGCCGGCCGCGCTTGCGTTCGGGTTCGTAGACGATGCCTGACACCGCCTCCAGCGGTACGGAGATCTCTCCGTACGTCTGCCGGAACAGCGGTACGGAGCGGTGGAGTCCCGGCGTGATCCTGACCGTGCTGCCGTCGAAGGCCCAGGTCCCGTCGCGCTGGATGATCTCGGCCATAGGGAAATTCTCGCAGCCGGGTCAACACGGGCGCCCCCGCTCCACCCGCTCTGACCAGACCTGCCCACTGCGGGCCGTGTTCCGTACGGCACAATGCGCTGTCATCGCGAGCAGTAGTAAGGCAGTTGTACGGCAGTCAGGCGTACGGAAGACCTGGCTGCACGGAGTTTTTCTGGCGCGGGGAAGGCGGCAGCGGGCGTGGCGGTGCAGGAGGCGAGACACGGCGCGGGGCGTGGCGCGGAGCGCGGTGCCGGGACGGGCACCGGGCAGGGCGCGCACGAGGGTGGCTGCCGCTGCGGGGACTGCCCCTACGGGGCGCGTGCGGGACATCGGCGGGCTGTCGCCGAATTCCTCGCCAAGCGGGACGAGTTGGCGTCCGGCCAGGGGTTGCCCGCCGCCGTCGCGCACTCGGCGTCGGCGTCCCGGCAGTGGGTTTCCGACGAGCTGACCCAGTCCGCCGACCTCGTCGCCGAGCGCGGGCGTGTCGAGGGTGAGGCGTGGCTGGGGCGGCTGTGGCGGTACACCGCGTTCTCCGTCTTGGGCGGTGTCGGGGCCCTGTTCCTGGTGCAGGCCGTCACTGCGATCGGCGCGGGGTGGACGGCCGCGCGGACGGCCGGGCTGCTCGCCGCGCTGGTTCTGGCCGGACTGCTGACGGGCGCTGCCTGGCTGCACCGCGCCCGCGGTGGCGCCCTCGCCCCGGTCATCGGCGAGGACAACCGGCTCTCCACCTCCCTTGCGGTGGCCGCCGGTTGGGTCCTGTTCATGGTGTACGCCGTCCTCGTGCTGGTCGGACAGCTCGCGGCGGCCTCCGCGCACGGCAGCCGGGACGAACTGATCGCCGGGCTGGAACTCGCCCGGGGCGCCGGGGTCGTGACCGTCGTCGCCGTGGTGTGCGGCATCGCGGTGCTGGTGCGGCGGGTGGTGGGGCTGCGGGTGCTGGGGCAGCGCCTGCAGAAGGTACGCGCCGACCGGCCGCGCGCCGCCGATCTGCTGACCGACGACTCCGGGCGGGGCGGCTTCGCCGATATCCAGTACGTCGTGATCAGCGCCGTCGCTCTCGTCTTCGCGGCGGTACGGCTGGCCCGGCGGCCGTCGCAGTTGCCAGATCTTCCATGGGGGCTGGCCCTGTTGGTGCTGGTGTCGGCCGCGACCTATCTCGCCGGGAAGTACGCCGAGGGCGGCCGGCCGGTGATTCTCTCCGTCGTCCGCTCCCGCGAGGCGGGCGACCTGGACGCACCCATCCGCACCGGCGACGACATCGAGATCCGGGGCGCCGGATTCATGCCGCCCGGCGCGCAGACAGCCGACCGGTTGTCGCGGATGGTGGTCCGCATCGGCGCCGTACACGTCCACGTGCCGCTGGTGCCGGTGGCCGGGGGCTTCAGCAACCCCACGGACGCGGTGCTCACCGTGCCTGTTCCGGTGGATGTGGAACCGGGGCGCGTGGAGGTGCAGGTGGTGACCGCAGCCGGCGTCGAGACGAACCGCTGCGTGATCGATGTGACGGACTGAGGAACCTGCGTTGCCGCCGGCGGATCCAGCCTGACCGGGGTTTGATGTCGGGGCGGGGCCATCCCGATCCCCACCCGCCCATCTGAGCCCGTCCGGCGTTTGAGGACGAGGCCGTTCAGGCCGATACGGGGGTCTGGGGGCGGAGCCTCCAGGGACGGGACGGGCAGGGGCGGAGGGGGCGAAAGAGGCTCGGGGGGAACGCCGGGGGACAACCGGTGCAGGGGACTGCACAGCAGGGGGCGTTCAGGGCAAAGTCGAGGAAGCGGGCCCCCGATGGTTGAGCGGGGGCCAGTCGCCGTACGTATGGTCGGTTGAGGGGCAAATGGCACGCAGGTGAGAGGCGGAAGAGCGATGACTCACGGTATGCGGACGGATACTCACACCCCCTATCTCGACGAGAGGCGGGACTGGCGGGACACCGCTACCCGATACGCCCTGTTGCCCCTACGGGTCTTCCTCGGCGTCACGTTCATCTACGCCGGCATCGACAAACTCACCGACAGCGCGTTCTTGAAGAATTCCGGCTCCGGCTCGATCGGAGACATGATGCGCACGGTGCGTGACTCCTCGGCCATCCCCGCCCTGGTCGACCTGTCTCTGAAGAACCCCGTCGGCTTCGGCTATGCCATAGCCCTCGGTGAACTGGCCGTCGGCATCGGCACCCTGCTCGGACTGCTGGCCCGCCTCGCCGCGCTGGGCGGCGCGCTCATCTCGCTCAGCCTGTGGCTGACGGTCAGCTGGGCCTCCGACCCGTACTACTACGGCAATGACCTCGCCTATCTGATGGCCTGGCTCCCTCTCGTCCTCGCGGGTGCTTCCGTCTTCTCCATCGACGCGGCCCTGCGGGCCCGGCGCAGGCAACGCTCCGGCGGATACCGCTAGGCGCTCACCTCCGGCGGCCCCGGTTCGGCTCGGCGTCTGCGGACGGCGTGGGTCACGAGTGCCACCGCACCCGCCAGACACAGGCCGCCCGTGACGACGGGGATCACCACGAACCACGGAGTCTCCCAAGCGCCGCCCGCGTCACCGGCGTAGATGACGCCCGCGAGAGTGAGGAAGACACCCGCTATCAGCTTGCCCGGCTGGAACTCATGGCGTAGCACGGGTCACCTCCACCTGGCCGGCGCCTACACGCAGGTCGAGGTCCAGCGTGCCGGCGTTCTTGCCGGTGGTCGTCGGTGACAGCGTCACCTGCTTGGATTTGCCCGGCTCCACGTCCACGTCCTTCTTGTCATCGCCCGGCAACTGGATGTCTCCGACGCCGACATCGACGCTCAGCTTCACGGTCGCGTCCTTGGGGATCACGACCTTGAGCCGGCCCACGCCCACTTCGGCACTCGTCGTCACCGTCTGGCCTTTGGTGAGATTCAGGTGGGTGAGGTCGAGGGTGCCCACACCCGTACCGAGGTCGTACTTGGTCTGTACGTCGGCCGTCGCTGTGGGCGTCCACCCCGTTCGTATCCAGTGGGTGCTGATGTCCTTCGGCAGGGCCGCGGACGCGGTGAGCAGCGCAGCCGTGATCACCGCCAGGAAGATCGATCCCGCGCCGGTGCGCCCGAGGAAGGCGCTGACGGCTATGCCCAGACCGAACACGATCAGCGCGCAGGCCAACCCGGTCTGCAGGCTGGTGCCGAGCGCGTGGTCGTCCCAGGTGAGGCCCGTGCCGAGGCCGCCCGCGAGGAGGGCGAGCAGGAACACCCAGCCGCCGATCCAGCGGGGCCCGCGCGGCTGAGGTGCGCGCGTCGCGCGGGTGTCCGGGCGGGTCGTGCCGCGGGCGATGTTGACCGCCGCCGCCACATCACGGTCCCGGGTGTCCTTCGGTCCCCACAAATAGCCGGTGCCGCCCACATGTGATCCGTCCTTGACGATCGGGTCGCGCCACCAGGAGGGGTACGAGGCGGGGACGGGCGGCGCCTGTGCCTCCGGCGGGGCGTCGGCGACGGCCTGGGCGGCCAGCGGGTCGGGGTCGGGGGCGCCGCGGTGCTGCGACCAGTACCCCGCGCCCGCCAGGAGCAGCGAGAGGACGACGGCGAAGGTCAGTACACCGCCGTTGTTGAGCATGGAGAGGAACACGCCGCAGCCGACCAGCGCGAAGAGCACGGCCGTCAGCGCCTGGCCGTCGACGCGGCCGGTGAGCAGTTTGCGTACCTCGTTCTCCTCCTCGTCGTCGTACGGGACGAAGAGCCAGACGAAGCCGTAGAAGATGAGGCCGATGCCGCCGGTCGCGGAGAGCACCGCGAGCACGATCCGGAAGATCACCGGATCCATGTCGCACTGCCGGCCGAGACCCGCGCATACCCCGCCCAGCAGCTTCTGGCGACGGTCGCGCCGGAACTTGCGCGGGACTTCCGCCGCCGCCGGGTCCGCGGGCGAGGAGGGAGCTGAGGGCGGGACCGAATCCGCGGGCGAGGAGGGAGTTGAGGGCGGGACCGAATCCGCGGGCGAGGAGGGAGTTGAGGGCGGGACCGAGTCCGCGGGCGAGGAGGGAGTTGAGGGCGTGGCCGAGTCCGCGGGCTCGGGCGGGTCCTCGTGCGCGCGCGGCTCCTCGCCTGTGGCGGGGCTCGGGGCGGGCGGCACGGCGTCCCGCGGCCCGGTGCCCGGTGGGGCGCCCGGGCCGGGGCCGGGATCCGGCTCCGCTGCCGCGTGCTGCTGATCTGTCATGCCTCCATGGTGACGGGCGCGAAGGCGCCACGGCAGTCGGGATGACCCTGGCCGAACCCTGATATCGGCCCTGAGGGGATGGAGGGAACAGTTCGATCACCGGCTTCCCGGCGCTCAATCGCCGGATTTCCGAAGATCAGGGGAGTCTCGGGGGCCGACCCTGATGCCCGGCCCCGCCGGGCGTGTGAACATCGATGGCATGCCGGATGCCGCAGCCCTGCCCCTCGACGACCCGCGGCCCACGCGCAAGCTCTACCGCAGCAGCGACGGACGCTGGCTCGGGGGCGTGGCGCGAGGGCTCGCCGGGCATCTCGGGCTGCCCGTGGTCTGGGTGCGGCTCGTGTTCGTCGGACTGTTTATGGCGGACGGGCTGGGGGCGCTGCTCTATGCCGCGTTCTGGTTCTTCGTGCCGCTCGGCGTCGGCGGCGTCGGCTCCGGACGCACACTGCCCTTCAGCACCGAGACCGCCCCCGACGGCCGCCGCAGACTCGTGGCCCGCAAGCCGGACAAGGGACAGATCGTCGCGCTGCTCCTCATGGTCGTCGTGGCCATGGTCTTCGTGGGCAGTGTGAACCTCGGCGGGGGAGCGAAGGCGTATCTGTGGCCGGCGGTGCTCGTCGGCGCGGGCGTCGCCCTGGTCTGGAGGCAGGCGGACAACGCGCGGCGGGCCCGCTGGGTGGAGGTCGGCCGTCGCCGCCGTACGCTCACGCTGCTGCGTTCCGCTGCGGGCGTCCTGCTGGTCACCGCCGGTGTCTCCGGGATATTCGTCCTCCAGGGCTCCGCGGCCCACCTCGGCTCGGTGCTGCAGGCGGCGCTCGCGGTCCTGGTCGGCATAGCCCTCCTCGCCGGCCCCTACCTCGTCCGGATGACCCAGGACCTCTCCGAGGAGCGCCTGATGCGTATCCGCGCCCAGGAGCGGGCCGAGGTCGCCGCTCATGTCCACGATTCCGTGCTGCACACCCTGACCCTGATCCAGCGCAACGCGGACAACGGCAACGAGGTGCGGCGGCTGGCCCGCGCCCAGGAGCGCGACCTGCGCGCCTGGCTCTACAAGCCGGAAGGGACCGGCAAGGACGAGGCCGACGAGCCCGACACACTCGCCGAGGCGGTCCGGCGCCATGCCGCGGAGGTCGAGGACAAGCACGGCGTGCCCATCGAGGTCGTCGTCGTCGGCGACTGCCCGCTCGACGAGGGCCTGACCGCGCAGATGCAGGCCGCGCGGGAAGCGATGGTGAACGCGGCCAAGTACGGTGGCGACGGCGGCGCCGTGCAGGTCTACGCCGAAGTCGAGGGCAGGACGGTCTTCGTGTCTGTCCGCGACCGCGGCCCCGGCTTCGACCTCGACGCGATACCCGCCGACCGCATGGGCGTCAGAGAATCGATCATCGGCCGCATGGAGCGCAACGGCGGCACGGCGCGGCTGCGCGCGGTGCCGGACGGCGGCACGGAGGTCGAGCTGGAGATGGAGAGGGCGGAGAAGACGTCATGAGCGACGCGAATGAGCCTGTGGGATCCGGCAGTTCTGCCGGGGGGCAGGAGACCCCGTCGGCCGCCGCATCAGGAGAGACCGCGAACGCGGCCGAGCCGGCCGGCGCCGCGAGCGGGCGCCGCGTGCGCGTCGTGCTCGTCGACGACCACCGGATGTTCCGTACGGGCGTGCAGGCCGAGATCGGGCAGACCGAGCGGACCGGCGTCGAAGTGGTCGGGGAGGCCGCGGACGTCGACCAGGCGGTCACGGTGATCACGGCCACCCGTCCCGAGGTCGTTCTGCTCGACGTCCACCTGCCGGGCGGCGGCGGTGTCGAAGTGCTGCGCCGCTGTGCACCGTTGATGGCCGACGCCGAGCGGCCGGTCCGCTTCCTCGCGCTGTCCGTGTCGGACGCCGCCGAGGACGTCATCGGCGTGATCCGCGGCGGCGCCCGGGGGTACGTCACCAAGACGATCACCGGCACGGACCTCGTGGACTCCGTCTTCCGCGTTCAGGACGGCGACGCGGTCTTCTCGCCCCGCCTGGCCGGATTCGTCCTCGACGCGTTCGCCTCGACCGACGCCCCGCCCGTCGACGAGGACCTCGACCGCCTCACCCAGCGCGAGCGCGAGGTCCTGCGCCTCATCGCCCGTGGATACGCGTACAAGGAGATTGCCAAGCAGCTGTTCATCTCGGTCAAGACGGTCGAGTCCCACGTCTCGGCCGTACTGAGGAAGCTCCAGCTGTCGAACCGGCACGAGCTGACGCGATGGGCGACGGCGCGACGGCTGGTCTAGCCGTCGCCGGCACCGGGGTTCACGGCGAGGGCCTCGAAGAACGTGTGGTGGACGGTGCCGTCGCCGGTGGTCGTGCATCCGGTCACACGACACGCGTGGCACCCGCGAACGGCATCTCGTCGATCGGGGCCAGCCGCACCGGCGCCGTCGGGTTCGGGGCGTGGATCATCTGGCCGTTGCCGACATAGATGCCCACGTGGCTGATGCCCGAGTAGAAGAACACCAGGTCGCCGGGGAGGAGCTCGGAGCGTGAGACGCGGCGGCCGGCGTTGATCTGGGCGTAGGTCGTACGGGGCAGCGAGATGCCCGCGGAACGGTACGCCGCCTGGGCGAGGCCGGAGCAGTCGAAGGCGTCGGGACCTGTGGCGCCCCAGACGTAGGGGCTGCCGAGCTTGCCGTAGGCGTACGCGATGGCTTCGGCCGCACGGGAGTTGGGGGCGGCGACCGTGCCGGACGGCACCGGGCCGAGGTCGCGGGCCGAGGAGCGCGAGGCGTGCTGCTGCCCGACGCCACCGGTCTGACCGAGCCGCGCCCGCTGATCGGCGCTGAGCTGTCCCAGCAGCCGTCGCGCCGCGTCGAGTTTGCCGTTGATCGTCCTCTTGTGCCGCTTCAGCTCGGTCTGCCGCGACTTGAGCGAGGCCAGTTCCACGTGTGCGGCACCGCGCAACTGCTCGATCTCCCGAAGCTGTTTGCGTACCCGGGCCACGGCCGCCGCCTGCCGACTGCCCGCCCGCTCGGCGAACGCGGCGCCGTCCAGGTACTGGTCGGGATCGTCGGAGAGTATGAGTTGCAGCGCGGGGTCGACGCCACCGCTGCGGTACTGCGCCGCCGCTGCCGAACCCAGCGCGTCGCGGGCCGAGTTGAGTCGGTCCTCCCGGCGCGCCGCCTCGTCGCGCAGCGAGTTGAGCCGCTCCTCGGCCTTGTCGGCCTTCTCCTTGGCCCCGTTGTACTTCTCGGTGGCGACCTCCGCCTCCTCGTACAACTTGTCGACCTTGGCCTTCACCTGCGCCGGGGACAGCTGGGGTTCGGCGTGTCCGGTCCCGTCGAAGCCGGTCGCCGACGCCGCGCCCGCGAGGGCGATCGTGGCGGCTGTGCGGGCCGTGTTTCCGCCGAGCGAGCGCTGTCTGGGCTTGCGGTGCGCTGCCACGAGGGCCCACATCCTTCCGTACGACCGCCTTGTGATCGCGGTCAAGCGGTTGACGCGTCCGACGGCGGCCCGCACAGGGGTAGCGAGCCGCCGCCGGACCTTTTCGGCGGTGGTGGCCGGCTGCCGCCCCTGGCCCGGGCGGCGGTGGGGAGCCGGTCACCTGGTGGAGGACGCTAAACCGGGGAGTGAGGGGTTGGTAACGCCATGTACGGAACTGTCGCCAGTGGGCCATCCCGTGGCCGTATGTGACCGTGATCCCTCTCTGGCGCCGCCGACTTCACGCAGTGCGATGACCGATGCGGCGAATCCGGGACAACCGGGGTCGCCACAGTGCTAGGGGTTACAAGGGATGGCCCGGTGACAAGAGGGATAAGGGCGTCCGATTAGGCTCCGGCCTCATGGACGTACTCATCCATCTCTTCGTCGGCCTGCACATCATCGGCATCGCCTCGCTCCTCGGCGGCTTTCTCACCCAGATGAAGGCGATGGGCCAGGGCGCCGCCCGCTTCGTCCCGGCGATGCTGCACGGCGCGCTGACCATGCTGGTCACCGGCGTCGTGCTCGTCGGCCTCAACCAGGCCGACGACAACAGGGTCAACACCATCAAGATCGGCGTGAAGCTGGCGCTGCTGATCGTGATCCTGGGGCTCGTCTATGTGAAGCGGGACGACGAGAAGGTGGACAAGGGGCTCTTCGGGCTCGTCGGTCTTCTTACCACCGCGAACATCTTCATCGCGGTGCTCTGGACCTGACCACGAGGACGGACCCCACGGCGACGGCCAGCCACGCCGCCACCGTGATCCACAGCAGTACCTGTCCCGGCCCCTTGAGCCAGGAGACGCCGAGGGCGGTCGCGACCGACAGGGTCGCCACCGCCGTCATCCCCATCGTGAAGACGGTCGCCCAGCGCCGTACGTCGTAGCGCGGGCGAGGCCACCCCAGCTCGGCGGCGACGAGGACGCCGTCCCCGGCGATGGCGAGCACCAGCAGTACGACGGTCACGGCGCGCAGTACGCCGTTGTCGTCGTCGTTCCACAGGTACGGGTTCACGTGGTGCGCCGCGACGAGCTCGGCCCCGGCCAGCGCCGAGATGGCGAGCGCGGCGCCCGCGACCCAGTGGTCCCCGGCGCCCCGGACCACCTCCCTGGCATCGAAGCGCGCGAGCGCCACCCCGTAGACCACGATTCCCAGCCAGAACAGGACCAGCGCGGCGTGCGCGAGCCACTCCGGGCCGACGGCGGCGGCGAGCGTGGCGCCCAGCACCGAGAGCCCCTGCGTGGTCACGCACACGAGGAACACGCCTCCGGACATGCGGTGCTTCCAGTGCCGTACGACGCCGTAGAGGAGCACCGGCCAGAGCACGGCCGACAGCGCGAGCAGGGCCTCGGCGAGTTCCTGCCACCCCAGCGCGGACAGCCGCGTGCCGAGCACGGTCGTCGCCGCTACGGCGGTGAGCCCGGCCGGCGTGCCGGCCTCCCGGGCCCACCGCTCCCGCTCCCGCGCCAGCCGGACGACGAAGTCCGCGGCGAGCGCGAGCCAGGCGGCGGACGTCAGGACCAGCGCGATACGGGACAGGGTCTCGTAGCCGGTCAGATGCAGCCCGACCGAGACGATGCCGGTAGCCACGACGGCGGCACCGGCGGCCGGCGGCCGCTGCGCCCACCAGGCGCGGAGCTGGGAGGTCGTTGACACGCGCCTGATGCTAGGGACCTGGGGACGAGTTGCCCGGGGGGCACGCGCGTGGGGCGCGAAAACGTCGCTCACGCGCCGGTGGGGAGCGAGGGAAAGCGGGGCGCTCCACGCGCGCCTGGAGCGTGAGAAAACGGGGCGGTGCGTTTTGGCGGGCTTGAAAGCGGGGTGTGCCTGGGGCGGGGGCGCCTGAAAGCGGGGTGTGCCCGGGCCGGGGGGCGCCTGAAAGCGGGGTGTGCCCGGGGCGGGGGGCGCCTGAAAGCGGGCGTGCGTGCCTGGGTCGGGCGACGCGTGAAGCGGGTGTGCCCGGGCCGGGGGGCGTGAGAGCGGGGTGTGCTCGGGTCGGGGGCGCGTGAAAGTGGGTGTGCTCGGGTCGGGGGACGCGTGAAAGCGGGTGTGCCCGGGCCGGGGGGCGTGAGAGCGGGGCGCGCCCGGGTCGGGGGGCGCGTGAAAGCGGGGCGCGCGCCGTAGAGGCTGGTGTGCCCCACGCGCGCGTGCCCCGCACGAAGCGTTGCCCGGCGAGCGGCCTACGCCGGGCGCACCACGCTGTGGATGGCCGACGTACCGTCGTAGTAGATCGACTCCTCGCGGACGTACGCCCCCGGCTTCGGCGCGTGGATCATCATGCCGTTGCCGATGTAGAGGCCGACGTGGCTGATGTCGTCGTAGAAGAAGACCAGGTCACCGGGCTGGGCGTCGGCCAGCGAGACCGTCGTGCCGGCGTTCACCTGGTCGTAGGTGACGCGCGGCAGCGTGACGCCGGCGGCCTTCCAGGCGGCCTGGGTGAGGCCCGAGCAGTCGTACGAGCCCGGGCCGGTCGCGCCCCAGACGTACGGCTTGCCGATCTGCGCACGGGCGAACGCGAGCGCCTTCGCCGCCTTCGTCGCGTACGAGGAGTCCGTGGTAGCGGTGCCCGACGAGCCGGTCGTCGTGCCCGACGTGCCGGTGCCCGACGAGTCCTGCTGCGCCGCCGCCTTCTTGGCGGCGGCGGCCGCCGCGGCCTGCTGCTGCGCCAGCTCCGCCGCCTTGCGCTCGGCCGCCTCCCGCTTCTTCTTCTCGATCGCCGCGAGCCGCGCCTTCTCCTCGGCGGTCAGCTGCGAGAGCAGTTCCCGGGCCTTGGAAAGCTTGTGCTGGACGTCGGCCTTGGACGTCTTGAGCGCGTTCTGCGAGGTGGTCAGCGTCTGCAGGCTCTTGGAGGCCTCCGCGCGCTTCTTGGTGGTGGCGGCCTGCTCGGTGATGTAGTCGTCGACGGCCGCCTTCTGGCGGGTGGTCAGACGGCTCATCAGCTGGGTCTGGTCGAAGTAGTCCTGTGGGTTGTCGGCGAGCAGCAGGGTCGCGGTGTCGGGGGCGGCGGCCCCGGTGCGGTACTGTGCCGCCGCGAACGAACCCAGCTCCTCGCGCGCGGTGTTGAGTTTCTCGGTGCGCTTGGCCACGTCGTCCAGGAGACCGTCGACGCGCTTGCGCTGCGCGGCGGTCTTCTCCCGGGTCGCGTTGTACTTGTCGGTGGCCGTCTCGGCCTGGTGGTAAAGGTCGTTGACCTTCTTCTCGACTTCCTCGAGGCTCGGCTTGGGTTCGGCCGAGGGCGCGGCGTTCGCCGTCTGGGAGAGCAGGGCCACGGAGGTGAGGGCCGCCGTCGCGAGGGCGGGGGTCCGTATGCCTGCTACGCGCGTACCCGTAGGACGCCATTTGCGATGCGACGCCAAGAGAGGCGACTCCTTCCGTCATCCGCCTACCGAGTTAGCTGTCGGGTTCGGGCGGGTGGTTCCGGAAGGTTTGCCCTACGGTCCTTGCCCGACATGGCAGTTGGACCGATTCACCCCGAGGTCGGTGGGTCCCCGGCTCCGGCTGCCATGCGGGCGCGCCGAACTCGGCGGAGGCCACCCGGCCCGGCGACGTTCGCCGGTTGCTGTCGAGCGACCTGCTCCGCACGCTAGCCAACTCGTGTGGCTCCTGTGAAGGTTGATGTGCGATATGCCCGATACATTTTCGTGACCTTGGCCATGAGTGTCGCCTGGTGCCGACCAGACCAGGGGGTTTTGGGGTTAATTGATCCGGTTGGTGGTGTTCGTCGAGCGGTACTTCGCCGTTGATCGCTGAACGTTACGTACCGGATTCGTAGGGTGAGGAGGATGCCGGCGAGGGCTCGATAAACGTGCGGAGTTTTCGGGGTGGCGGCGGGGTGTCAGTGGGGCGCTCTAGACTCGGAGAGCGATGAGCAGCCTCTTTGATGACAGCTTCCTGGCGGACCTCAAGCCCTCCGGGGCCCACGAGGAAGAGCCCCCGCCGCCCGAGCACGAGCACGTACCGGAGCCGGTTCCGGACGATCTGTTCGGCGGGAAGTTCGACATGCCGCCAGACAGAGACGCCTACTACCGCGACGGCGCGCACCGGCCTGCCGTGGACGCGGCGGCGCTGCTGGACGGGCTGAACGAGAACCAGCGCGCGGCCGTCGTGCACTCCGGCTCCCCGCTGCTCATCGTGGCCGGCGCGGGCTCCGGCAAGACCCGCGTGCTCACACACCGGATCGCCTATCTGCTGGCCGAGCGGAATGTCCACCCCGGCCAGATCCTCGCGATCACCTTCACGAACAAGGCCGCCGGCGAGATGAAGGAGCGCGTCGAGCACCTCGTCGGCCCGCGCGCGGGCGCGATGTGGGTGATGACCTTCCACAGCGCCTGTGTCCGGATCCTGCGCCGAGAGTCCAAGAGGCTCGGCTTCACCTCCTCCTTCTCGATCTACGACGCCGCCGACTCCAAGCGCCTGATGGCCCTGGTCTGCCGTGACCTGGACCTCGACCCCAAGCGCTTCCCGCCGAAGTCGTTCAGCGCCAAGATCTCGAACCTGAAGAACGAGCTGATCGACGAGGAGGACTTCGCGAATCAGGCCTCCGACGGCTTCGAGAAGACCCTCGCCCAGGCATACGCCCTGTACCAGTCGCGGCTGCGCGAGGCCAACGCGCTCGACTTCGACGACCTGATCATGACCACGGTCAACCTGCTCCGTGCCTTCCCGGACGTCGCCGAGCACTACCGCCGCCGCTTCCGGCACGTCATGGTCGACGAGTACCAGGACACCAACCACGCGCAGTACGCCCTGGTGAGGGAGCTGGTGGGGCCCGCAGACAGCGACCCGGGCGAGCTGTGTGTCGTAGGTGACGCCGACCAGTCGATCTACGCGTTCCGCGGCGCGACCATCCGCAACATCCTCCAGTTCGAGGAGGACTACACGGACGCGACGACGATCCTGCTCGAGCAGAACTACCGCTCCACGCAGACGATCCTCACCGCCGCCAACGCGGTCATCGAGCGCAACGAGGGCCGCCGCCCCAAGAACCTGTGGACCAACGCGGGCGCCGGTTCCAACATCACCGGCTATGTGGCGGACACCGAGCACGACGAGGCCCAGTTCGTCGCCGACGAGATAGACCGTCTCACCGACGCGGGCGAGGCCAAGGCGGGCGACGTCGCCGTCTTCTACCGTACGAACGCGCAGTCCCGCGTCTTCGAAGAGGTCTTCATCCGCGTCGGCCTGCCCTACAAGGTCGTCGGCGGCGTCCGCTTCTACGAGCGCAAGGAGGTCAGGGACGTCCTGGCGTACCTCCGCGTGCTCTCCAACCCGGAGGACTCGGTCCCGCTGCGCCGCATCCTCAACGTGCCCAAGCGGGGCATCGGCGACCGCGCCGAAGCGATGATCGACGCGCTGTCGCAGCGCGAGAAGATCAGCTTCCCGCAGGCGCTGCGCCGCGTCGACGAGGCGTACGGCATGGCGGCGCGCTCGACGAACGCGGTCAAGCGGTTCAACACGCTGATGGAGGACCTGAGGACGATCGTGGAATCGGGCGCGGGCCCGGCCACCGTCCTGGAGGCGGTCCTCGAACGCACCGGCTATCTCGCCGAGTTGCAGGCCTCGACCGACCCGCAGGACGAGACCCGTATCGAGAACCTTCAGGAACTCGCCGCCGTGGCCCTGGAGTTCGAGCAGGAGGCGGGGGAGGGCGAGGCGGCGGG
Organism: Streptomyces sp. NPDC048415; assembly: GCF_040651675.1. Taxonomy (NCBI): domain Bacteria; kingdom Bacillati; phylum Actinomycetota; class Actinomycetes; order Kitasatosporales; family Streptomycetaceae; genus Streptomyces; species Streptomyces sp. NPDC048415. Next base: position 82,701 of record NZ_JBEZKJ010000005.1, read on the forward strand.
CGGACTCTCCGACTTCCTGGAGCGGGTCGCGCTGGTCGCCGACTCCGACCAGATCCCTGACGAGGAGGACGGCAACGGCGTCATCACCCTGATGACCCTGCACACCGCCAAGGGCCTCGAATTCCCCGTGGTCTTCCTGACCGGCATGGAGGACGGCGTCTTCCCGCACATGCGCGCACTGGGACAGGTCAAGGAACTGGAGGAGGAGCGCCGGCTGGCGTACGTCGGCATCACGCGCGCGCGGGAGCGGCTCTACCTCACCCGGTCGTCGATGCGCAGTGCCTGGGGGCAGCCCTCGTACAACCCGCCGTCCCGCTTCCTGGAGGAGATCCCTCCGAGCCATCTGGACTGGAAGCGCACGGGTGCGACCGCTCCCATGTCGTCAGGTCCGGCCTCGGGTGTCGCGGCGTCCCTGTCGTCCTCGCGCTCGCGGTCCGCCGCATCGGGGGCCGCCGGTTTCGCGACGCGCCGTGGTATCTCCGAGAAGCCGGTGGTCGCCTTGGCGGTCGGGGACCGGGTCACGCACGACCAGTTCGGCCTCGGCACCGTCGTCGGTGTGAAGGGGACCGGTGCGAACACGGAGGCGACGGTCGACTTCGGCGAGGCCAAGCCGAAGCGGCTGCTGCTGCGGTACGCGCCGGTGGAGAAGCTGTAGGGCGGCGGGAGCCGGGCCCGGCGGTGGGTTACGTCGGGTCCAGGCCGTGGCTGCGCAGCCACGGAAGCGGGTCGATCGCCGAACCGCCGGCCGGGCGGACCTCGAAGTGGAGGTGCGGACCGGTCGAGTTGCCGGAGTTCCCGGAGAACGCGATCGGGTCGCCGGCCTTGACCGTGGTGCCGGAGGCGACCTTGTAGCTGGAGAGGTGGCAGTACCACGTCTCCGTGCCGTCCTTCGCGGTCAGGATCAGCATGTTCCCGTACGCGCTGTTCCACTGCGTCCGCACGGTCCCGTCGGTCGCGGCCATCACCGTCGTACCGTACGAGACCGGGAAGTCGATGCCCGTGTGCACGGACATCCAGTTGATGCCCGCCTGGCCGAAGTAGGCGCTGAGCCCCCTCTGCTTCACCGGGAGTGCGAACTTCGGACGCAGCCGCTCCTTGCGGGCCGCCTCCTCCGCCGCCTTCTTCTTCTCGGCCTTCTGCTCGGCCTTGAGGTCGATACGTTCCTGCGTGCGGCTCGCCCGGTCCGCGAAGTCGTCCGCGCCCGCGGAGAGACTCTGCAATTGGGTGTCCAGCTTATTGTTGACGGTCGACGGCTTCACTGCCGTCGCGTCGGAGGCGCTGGCCGTCGTGTCCTTGCCGCCGTCCCCGCCGAAGCTGCCCACGGAGGCGGCGGCGATTCCGGCAACCCCCATCACACAGGCTGAGGGCACCGCGACCGTCAGCAGAGCGGAACGTTTCGCGGGGCTGCGGCGCCGGGAGCGGGAGGCGGCGCGCGACGCGGCGCGGGGGGCCGGAATGATCTCTTCCATGTCTTCGAGCAGCGGCGTCTCGGGTACGTCGTCCTCGCTGTCGGCGGAGGAGTCGAACTCCTCGCCGGGGGCGGCGGGTTGCTCGTACGGAAGCTGTTCGAAGGTGGCGGTCGCCTGCTGATCGAAGGACTCGGGCGCGAGCGGCTCGTGCTGCTGCCCGTAGGCGTCGGGCTGCGGGTGCTCGTACGCCTCATACGGGTCGTGACTGCCCGCGGTGTTCCACTGCGTCGCGTCGTACGCGCCCGTTTCCTGGGTCGGCGCGCTCCACTGCTGGGTCTGGTCGAGCGGCTGCTCGGTCTGGAGCCAGGCGGTCGCGTCCCACTGGCCCGAGGCGTCGGGGCCCGGGTACTGCGCGGGGATGTGCGCGAGCTGCTGGTAACCGGCCGCCCACGTCGTCGTCTCGTAGCTGCCCGTGTCGTAGGCGGCCTGGTGCTGCGCCGCGTACGGGTCATAGTTCAGCGTCTGCTGGCTGCCGGTGTTCCACTGCGTGGCGTCGTACGAACCCGTGCCGCCGCCCGTTCCCGGCAGGTCTCCGAACAGGGGGTCGGTCTCGAAGCTCGCGGTCGCATAGGCGCCGGTACCCGCGCCGTGGGCGCCCGTGTCGAAACCGGTGGTGGTGTAGCCGTCGTACGTGGTGAAGTCGCCGTACTGGACTTCCTGCCCGCCGTACGACGCGTAGAGCGCCGAGGCGGCATCGGAAGCCGGAGCCGGGGGAGTTACGGTCCCCGACGGGTGACGGTCGTTCACCAACTTCTCTTTCGCCTCGACAACAGGGGCTGGCAGAGCAGTGCGGTGACTGTACCCGGCGGTACGCGGGCGCGACAATCTTCGGCAGGTTTCCCCTTCGCAGGAAACGGGCATTCGGCCGTGTTTCGGGGGACGCCGGGCAAGGCCTTGGCCTGGCGTTCGATGAATGTTCGAAGTTGGCAGGGGTCTGGCGAGCCATTGGGGGCCCGGCGGCTGCCCGGCGAGTGTCAATCGGCGGTGTGAAGTCCGGGTTACGCCACTGTCAGCCCGCCGGTCGGGGTGGCGGCGCGGACTCCCGGCTCCGCGAGGTCGAGTGCCTGCCGTATCCCCGCCGCGACGGCTGGATGCACGGGCAGGGCGAGATGACCGACGCCGCTCACGCGTATGTTCCGCGTGAGCAGGTCCGGGTGGTCGACGCAGGCCGTCTCCAGTGGGTCCATCAGATGGTCCAGATCGCTCCAGAAGCTGATGAAGTGCGTACGGCAGCCGGGCGCGGGACTGCGGAGTTCCTCGATCACCTCGGAACCCGGGCGCATCTGGCGGACGATCGGGTGCGCGTTCATCAACGGGATGACGCGGGTGCCCGAGTGCGGGGTGCCGAGCGTGACGAGGGCGCGGACACGGGCGTCGCCGCCGAGGCACTGCGCGTAGTAGCGCGCGATCAGTCCGCCGAGGCTGTGGCCGACGATGTCCACCCGCTCCTGCCCCGTGCGCTCGCAGATCTGCTCTATGTGCCGGCCCAGCAGCTCCGCGGCGGTGCGGATGTCGCAGGTCAGCGGCGAGTAGTTGAGCGATTCGACCTGCTGCCTGCCGTGCTGGGCGAGATTGCGGCGCAGCAGCAGGAAAACCGAACGGTTGTCTATGAAACCGTGCAGGAGGACGACCGGGGGCTTGGCCTCGGTGGGCAGCGTGGCGGCGTCGGGTGAGGGGAGTGGGGGCGCGCTGCGGCGCTCCTGGACGATGCCGGAGGGGTAGAGAAGGAGGTGCCCGGCGAGGATCGCGATCTCCAGGGCCGTCGCCTTCAGGAGGGCCATCGAGAGTCCTGCCAGTCTGCTCGGAAACAGGCGCTGACAGAGGGGGAGAAAGGGCAACGCGGCCCTGGTGACCTTCATGGCCGACCTCCAGTCGGCACGCGGCAGGACCGCTCTGTCCCCCGTGTGCCCTCGTGGAAAGCCGCGGTGACGGTGACGGGGTGGCCGACAGTGCATGTGCGGCGCATGGGGCGCCGGTGACGCGATGGGGTGCCTTGCCGAAGGGTCAGGGCGAGGCGTGCGCGATACGGCTCGTCCGGCTCCCGGCGTCGTCGCACCTGCGGGGTGCGCGGCGGCGGTGCCCTGGAGTCGAGCGCGTCGTCCTCGTGGTCCCGTTCTCCTTGTGCCGGTGTGGCTCCCCGCTGTCGTGCCATCGCCGATGTGCCCCGCCATCACGGTGTCCCACGGACACCGCGGTGGTGCGGCCACCTGGTCGCGGCTCTCCTTTGCGCAGGCTCCGGCCGTGGCCCGTATGCCGCAGGCCCCTGCGGCACATGTGCCGCAGGACGCGGAACGGTGCGCGGCTAACTTGTCCCACTGTGTGATTTCCCCCTCGGTCTCCACCGTGAAACTGCCGGTTGCGGGATGCTGGCGATAACGTTCGTTCACTTCCCCGGCCGGTGCGGCTCGGGGTGCCCGTGCCGAGAGGTGCATTCGGTGCGGTGAGCGGCGGAATGTGCGATATGTGTCGTAGCCGGTATTCGGCAGTCGCCTGGTCAGTAGTCGGTAGTTGGTAGACGGTTCAAGTTGATGTAGTCGGTTCATGGAGGCAGTGATGGGTGTGGCAGCCGGTCCGATCCGCGTGGTGGTGGCCAAGCCGGGGCTCGACGGCCACGATCGCGGGGCCAAGGTGATCGCGCGGGCGCTGCGCGACGCCGGTATGGAGGTCATCTACACCGGTCTCCATCAGACCCCCGAACAGATTGTCGATACCGCGATCCAGGAGGACGCCGACGCGATCGGCCTCTCGATCCTCTCCGGTGCCCACAACACGCTCTTCGCGGCCGTCATCAAGCTCCTCAAGGAGCGGGACGCGGAGGACATCAAGGTCTTCGGCGGCGGCATCATCCCCGAGGCGGACATCGCTCCCCTCAAGGAGAAGGGCGTCGCGGAGATCTTCACACCGGGCGCGACGACCGCGTCGATCGTGGACTGGGTACGGGCGAATGTGAGGCAGCCGGCGGAGGCGTGACGCTTCGTCGGCGACGGTACTCCGGAGGGGCTATCTCCAGCCCGTCCGGCGTTTGAGGACGAGCGCGAAGCGCGATTACGGGGGTCTGTGGGCGGAGCCCCCAGGTACGGGAAGGGTAGGGGCGGCGGGGGCGAAAAACCCTCACGGCGCCCCCAGTTCCGAGGCCATCGCCGCGCGCAACCGCAGCGTGGTGACGAGGCGCTGAAACGCCTCGGCCCAGTAGCTGCCGGCCCCGGGCGCCGCGTTCTCCGACTCGTCGGGAACTGACGTGAGCCCCTCGAGCCGCACCGCCTCGGCAGGATCGAGGCACCGCTCGGCCAGCCCCATCACCCCACTGAAACTCCACGGATAACTCCCCGCGTCCCGCGCGATGTCGAGCGCGTCGACCACCGCCCGCCCCAGAACCCCCGCCCAGGGGACCGCACACACCCCGAGCAACTGAAACGCCTCGGACAAGCCGTGTGTACCGATGAACCCCGCCACCCACTCCGCCCGCTCCCCGGCGTCCAAGGTGGCGAGCAGCTTGGACCGCTCGGCCAGTGACACCGCCCCCGGCCCGCCGGCCTCCGGAGCGGAGGGCAACCCGAGAAGCGCCCGGGACCACCCGGGATCGCGCTGCCGCACCGCCGCCCGGCACCACGCGGCATGCAGCTCCGTCTGCCAGTCGTCCGCCACGGGAAGCGCCACGATCTCCTCCGGAGTACGTCCCCCGAGCCGACTCGGCCACGTGCCGAGCGGCGCAGCCTCGACCAACTGGCCCAGCCACCAAGACCGTTCGCCGCGTCCCGTCGGCGCCTTGGGCTGCACACCGTCCCGCTCCATGCCGGCGTCGCATTCGTGCGGCGCCTCGACCACGATCATGGGTGTGCCCCGCGTACGGTCGACGGCAACGCAGGAACCGGCCCGGCCCGCCATCCGCGCGGCGAGCGCGGAACCCGGCAGCGCGGACAACAACTCGGCCGCCGTCGCCCGTACGTTACGGCTCCGATCGCTCAGCGCTCGCTCCAGGAACGGCTCGTCCGCCGCACACAGCCCCGACCGCAGCGAGTCGAGGAACATCAGCCGGTCCTCGGCCCGTTCCGTCGCCCATGTCGTGGCGAGCAGCTCACGCGCGGCGGCGGGGTCCTTGGCCCGTATCGCCGCCAGCAGCGCGACTCGTTCGGCGAACAACCCCTCCTGCCACAGCTGTTGTACGTGCTCGGCCTCCTTCGGACCCGGTAGCGCGGCGCCGCCACCCGGTGAGGAGCGCAGCGCGAACCGCCACTCCGGGTTCAATCGCGCCAGCCACAGTGCCCGTGGCCCCGCGAAGGCCAGGGCCGCGGGCCGCAGATCTGTGCGTCCCCGGGCCGCGTCGAGCAGCGCGGGCAGCGTCTGAGGGGGTGGCGCGAATCCGTGCGCGTTCGCCAGCGCGAGCCACTGGGGCAGCAGCTCCATGAGGTCCGGAGCCGTCCCCCTGCGTCCACCGCCTCCGGTGCCGGGCCGGTCCGCCAGCAGCATCGCCAGCCTGCGGGCCGCGGCGGGCGGCAGTGCGGGGCGGGGATCCGGCGCCGCCGGCTGCGGGCGCGCCGCCGCCCGCGCGGGCCGCACCCCGGCCCGCCGCCGCAGCGTCTCGACGGCAGCCGCGTCCAGCAGAGCCACCGGGGCCTCCCGCCCCGGCCCCCACCCGGGAGGAGTACGCCGCTCGGTCCCGAGCAGCGCCACGGTGACGAGCTCCTCCCAGGAACCACCGGCGGGCGCGCCCGCGGAAGCCGAGGTCGTGTTCATGAGGGTCCTTTCCGTATGAAGGGCATCGGGCTGGCGGGTTGATCCGGCAGGGTCCCCGGGCACTTCGGGTCCCCGGGTACTTCGGGGCCCCAGGGACTCTGGGCAGCCCAGCCACCCCCACCGCCCAAGGCCTTCAGCACAGCGGCACCGCCTCCCCCGCCCCCTCCGGCCAGGCCGTCAGTGGAGTGAAGCCGTGGTGGCCGCATTCGCCGAAGACCGTGACGGGGGCGCCTCCGGAGAGGGCGACGAGACGCCACAGGTCGGGGCGGGAGCGGGAGGACGGGGTGAGGGGCAGAGCCAAGTCGCCCTCGGCGTCGGCGAGTTGCCAGGAGTCGCCGTCCGGGGTAGGGACGACTCGGTCGAGGGTGACCGGGTAGGTGGCCAGCCAGGGGTCGGCCCGCAGAGCCTCGCCGTAGCGGGCGGCCGCCGCGGACGTGGTCAGTCCCGGTGGCCGTATCGCCGTTGGCGCGGGAGGCGTGAACCGCTCGCCCAGCGCCGCCCGCAGCTGCCCGGCTCCCGGATACGCGGAGACCTCGGCCTCGAAGGCCAGGCCGACCGGCAGCGCCAGCTCCGGTGCGCGGCCGGCCGCCCCGTAGGAGAGGAGCACGACCGTGCGACCGGACTCGGCGCCGTGCAGCCAGATCCTGCGTGTCGTGAGACGGGCGTCCGCCGTGTCGTACTGGGCGAGCACCAGCCAGCGGTCCCGCACCGGCGGGCCGTCCGCCGAGCCGGACAGCCCGACCCGGGAACGGACCGTCGCGGCGAGGCCGTCCGGCAGCCGCTCACGCCGCAGCCAGCCCTGGTCGAGGAGGTGGAGCAGCGCGCATTCCTCCAACAGCCGCACCGGCCAGCCCGGACCGGACGACGGGATCGTCCCCAACTCCCGTGCCCGTGCGGCCAGACCGGGCGCCTGCGCGTCGACCATCCGGGCCGCCGTCTCCTCCCACATCCCATGCCCCGCCTGCTCGGCCGAGGCGAGGCCGCCGCGCAGCAGATCCGCCAGCCTCTGCTCCAGCTCCGCCGCACCCGCGGTGATCCGCTCGGCCCGGCGCTCCGCCCTGCGCCGCGCCCCTTCCGGGTCACCCGGCGACGACGCTCCAGATGCCCCGCCCGCCGTCGTCTTCTCCTCCGCGCGCTTTCTTCTCCCCTCTATCCACTGCTCCGCCCAGTCCGGCGCCTGCCCCCGCGGCACGGTGCCGTCCGCGCCCGCCCAGAGCAGCAGCAGCCCGAGCGCGTGCTTGCACGGGAACTTGCGGCTCGGGCAACTGCACTTGTAAGCGGGCCCGGTGGACGCCGCGATGTCGATGACCGTCTGATACGGCTTGCTGCCACTTCCCTTGCACAGTCCCCATACCGTCCCCTCGTCAGAACTGCCCGCCTCCGACCACGGCCCGGCCGCGCCGAGTTTGCTTCCCGCCTTGCGTGACGTGGCGTCAGGCGCCAGTGCCAGCACCTGATCCGCAGTCCAGCGCACCCCCTGCTGTGTCATGCCATCGAAGGTAGATCCCGGCACTGACAATCGACCGTCACGACGGCATTTCCGCAGGTCAGAACGCATTGTCAGTGGCGTGGTGCACGGTGGAACCAGATCCGAACCGGCCGAGCTGGAGGGGGACCGAGCCATGTCCGTGTCCGTTGAACCGACGTCCGTCGACGCAGCAGTGGAAGAGAGCGCGGGGCAGGCCGCGGGAGTGACCGCTCAAGACGCGGCTGAGGCGCTGCGGCCGCACGCCGAGGACGCCTTCGCCACCGAACTCGCCGCGCTGGCGGCGCAGGACGACCGGCCCCGCCCGGCCCGCTGGCGGTTGTCGCCGTGGGCCGTGGCGACGTATCTGCTGGGCGGCACCCTGCCGGACGGCACGGTGATCACGCCCAAGTACGTGGGACCGCGTCGGATTGTGGAGGTCGCCGTCACCACGCTCGCCACCGACCGCGCGCTGCTCCTGCTCGGGGTGCCCGGCACCGCGAAGACCTGGGTGTCCGAGCACCTGGCCGCCGCGGTCAGCGGGGACTCGACGCTGCTCGTGCAGGGCACGGCCGGGACACCGGAGGAGGCGATCCGGTACGGCTGGAACTACGCGCGGCTGCTCGCGCACGGGCCGAGCCGGGACGCGCTGGTGCCGAGCCCCGTCATGCGGGCCATGGCCGAGGGCATGACGGCCCGCGTCGAGGAACTGACTCGCATCCCGGCGGACGTGCAGGACACATTGATCACGATCCTCTCCGAAAAGACGCTGCCGATACCGGAGTTGGGTCAGGAAGTGCTGGCCGTCCGCGGCTTCAATCTGATCGCCACCGCCAACGACCGCGACCGCGGGGTCAACGAGCTGTCGAGCGCGCTGCGCCGGCGCTTCAACACCGTGGTGCTGCCGCTGCCGGAGAGCGCCGAAGCCGAGGTCGACATCGTGTCGCGGCGCGTCGACCAGATCGGCCGCTCCCTCGACCTGCCGGCCGTGCCCGACGGCATCGACGAGATCCGCCGCGTCGTCACCGTCTTCCGCGAGCTGCGCGGCGGGATCACGACCGACGGGCGTACGAAGCTGAAGTCGCCCAGCGGCACGCTGTCCACCGCCGAGGCGATCTCCGTGGTCACGAGCGGCCTCGCTCTGGCCGCCCACTTCGGCGACGGCGTCCTGCGGGCGAGCGACGTCGCCGCCGGCATCCTCGGCGCCGTGGTCCGCGATCCAGCGGCCGACCGTGTCGTCTGGCAGGAGTACCTGGAGGCGGTCGTCCGCGAGCGGGACGGCTGGAAGGACTTCTACCGTGCCTGCCGGGAGGTGAGCGCATGACGGTCTTCACAGAAGGGCCGCTGCTGCTCGGCGTGCGGCATCACGGGCCCGGGTCGGCGCGGGCCGTCGGGGCCGCGTTGGAAGCGGCGGCTCCCCGCGTCGTGCTGATCGAGGGGCCCCCGGAGGCGGACGCGCTCATCCCGCTCGCCGCCGAGCAGGACATGCGGCCCCCGGTCGCCCTGCTCGCCCACGTCGTCGACGAACCCGGCCGGTCCGCCTTCTGGCCGCTGGCCGAGTTCTCGCCCGAGTGGGTGGCGATCCGATGGGCCTTGGACCACCGAGTCCCGGCTCGTTTCATCGACCTCCCGGCGGCCCACACGCTGGCGTGGGGCAAGGAGGAGCCGCCGCCCGCACCCGAGCGACCCGCTGAAGAGGCCGTGCGGATCGACCCCCTCGCCGTCCTCGCCGAGACGGCCGGGTACGACGATCCCGAGCGGTGGTGGGAGGACGTGGTCGAGCACCGGGGAGAGGCGGCGGGCGATCCGTTCGTGCCGTTCGCCGTGCTCGAGGAGGCGATGGGGGCGCTGAGGGAGGCGTACGGGGTCGGGGGAGACGACCGCGACCTGGTCCGGGAGGCGTATATGCGGCTCCAGACGCGGGCGGCGCAACGCGAGTTCGGCGGCGAGGTGGCCGTGGTGTGCGGCGCCTGGCATGTGCCCGCGCTACGGCAGAGGACCGCGATAAGTCTCGACCGGGCGCTCCTCAAAGGGCTGCCCAAGGCGAAGGTCGACCTGACCTGGGTGCCCTGGACGCACCGTCGGCTCTCCCGGGGCAGTGGGTACGGCGCGGGCATCGACTCACCGGGTTGGTACGGGCATTTGTTCAACGCCCCCGACCGCCCCGTAGAGCGGTGGATGACGAAGGTGGCCCGGCTGCTGCGCGACGAGGACCGCGGGGTCTCGTCCGCGCACGTCATCGAGGCGGTGCGGCTGGCCGACACCCTCGCCGCGATGCGCGGCCGCCCGCTGCCGGGGCTGACCGAGACCACCGACGCCGTACGGGCCGTGATGTGCGAGGGATCGGACGTGCCGCTGGAGCTCGTGCGGGACCGGCTCGTGGTCGGCGATGTGCTGGGGGAGGTGCCGGAGTCCGCGCCGGCGGTGCCGTTGCAGCGTGACCTGGCGCGGCTCCAGAAGCGACTGCGGCTCAAACCGGAGGCGCTGGAGCGGGAGTTGGAGCTCGACCTGCGCAAGGAGACCGACGCCGGGCGCAGCAGGCTGCTGCACCGGCTGCGGCTGCTGGGTGTCGGGTGGGGTGAGCCCGCGGTGTCGCGCGGGAGCACGGGCACGTTCCGGGAGACCTGGCGGCTGCGCTGGGAGCCGGAGCTGTCGGTGCGGGTCGCCGAGGCCGGCGTGTGGGGCACGACGGTCCTGGCCGCGGCGACGGCCAAGGCCGAGACGGACGCCGTCGCCGCGCCCTCGCTGGCCGATGTCACGGCACTCGCCGAGCGCTGCCTCCTTGCCGAACTCCCGGACGCGCTGCCCGTGGTCATGCAGGTCCTAGCCGACCGGGCCGCCCTCGACGCGGACGTCGGCCACCTCGCCCAGGCCCTGCCCGCCCTGGTCCGCTCCCTGCGCTACGGCGACGTGCGCGGCACGGACACCCGCGCCCTCACCGACGTGGCGGCCGGCCTCGCCGAGCGGATCTTCGTCGGCCTCCCCCCGGCCTGCGCGGCCCTCGACACCGAGGCCGCCGAGGAAATGCGCCGCCATGTCGACGCGGTGCACGGTGCGGTGGGGCTGCTGGGGGAGACGGCCACGACGTCACGCGGCGGCTCACGGCCGCCGGGCGGCACCGGGCCCTCAGGGGGCACGGGGCCCTCCGCCCGCACCGAGCCTTCCGGCGGCATGCGACCCTCCGACGGCACGCGGCCCTCCTCCGACGGCACAAGGCCCTCCGTCGGCAAAGCGCCCTCCGTCGGCGAAGCGCCCTCCGGTGACGTGCCGCCCTCGGGTGGCACACCGCCCTCCGGTGACGTGCCGCCCTCGGGTGGCACACCGACCTCCGGTGACGTGCCGCCCTCGGGAGGCACACCGCCCTCCGGTGACGTGCCGCCCTCGGGTGGCACACCGACCTCCGGTGACGTGCCGCCCTCCGGTGACGCACCGCCCGCCAGTGACCCACAGCCCTCCCGCGACGCACCACCCTCCCGCGCCCCGGAAAGGGACGGGCCTCGCGCAGCGACCACCGATGGAATACGCGACCGCTGGTACGCCGTGCTGCGCGTGCTGGCCGCGCGTGACAGCGTGCCGGGGGTGGTCCGCGGACGGGTCGTACGGCTGCTGCTGGACGAGGGCGAGTTGGCGCGGGAGGAGGCCGCGCGGCTCATGGGGCTCGTGCTGTCGCCGGGGACGGCGCCGGCGGACGCGGCCGCGTGGATCGAGGGCTTCGTCGGGGGCGGCTCCGGGGGCGGGATGCTACTCGTGCACGACGAGCGGCTGCTCGGGCTGGTGGACGCGTGGCTGTCCGGGGTGCCGACGGAGGCGTTCACCGATGTGCTGCCGTTGCTGCGGCGTACGTTCTCGGCGTACGAGGCCGGGGTGCGCAGGACGCTCGGCGAGCTGGTCCGGCGCGGCCCGGGGGCGCGGGGGAGCGCCGAGGCCACCGCCTCCGGGATACCCGGGTTCGGACCCGACCTCGACCTCGAGCGCGCCGACGCCGTACTGCCGGTGCTCAGCCTGCTGCTCGGGCTGGACGAATCCGACGGCGACAAGGAAGCCGACGGCCACGTAGGTGACGGCCACGTAGGCGACGGCCACGTACACGACGGCCACATACACGACGAGCACGTAAGTGACGACAACGACCTTGCGAGGGTGGCGCCATGACCGCGGTACCGGTGGACGCGAGCGACGAGCGGCTGCGGCGCTGGCGACTCGTGCTCGGGGGCGACGAGGCGGACGGCACAGGGCGCGTGCTCTCGGGGCGGGACGCGGCGATGGACGGGGCGCTGAGCGCGCTGTACGGCAAGGGGAGCAAGGCGCAGTCGGGGCGGGACCGTTCGGCGGGACTCGGGGCCTCCGCTCCGTCGGTCGCGCGCTGGCTCGGGGACATACGGACGTACTTCCCCTCCTCCGTCGTCCAGGTCATGCAGCGGGACGCCATCGACCGGCTCGGGCTGTCCGCCTTGCTGCTTGAGCCCGAGATGCTGGAGGCGGTGGAGGCCGACGTACACCTCGTGGGCACCTTGCTCTCCCTCAACAAGGCCATGCCGGAGACGACCAAGGAGACCGCGCGGGCCGTCGTGCGCAAGGTGGTCGAGGACCTGGAGAAGCGGCTCGCCACCCGTACCCGGGCCACGCTCACCGGCGCCCTCGACCGCAGCGCCCGGATCAGCAGACCCCGCCACCACGACATCGACTGGAACCGCACGATCGCGGCGAACCTCAAGCACTACCTGCCCGAGTACCGCACGATCGTGCCCGAGCGGCTGATCGGCTACGGGCGCGCCTCGCAGTCCGTGAAAAAGGAGGTCATCCTCTGCATCGACCAGTCGGGATCGATGGCGGCGTCCGTCGTCTACGCCTCCGTGTTCGGTGCCGTCCTCGCGTCGATGCGGTCCATCGCCACCCGGCTCGTGGTCTTCGACACGGCCGTCGTCGACCTGACCGACCAGCTCGAGGACCCGGTCGACGTTCTCTTCGGCACCCAGCTCGGCGGCGGTACGGACATCAACAGGGCGCTCGCGTACTGCCAGTCGCAGATCACCAAGCCCGCCGACACGGTCGTCGTGCTCATCAGCGACCTCTACGAAGGAGGAATACGGAACGAGATGCTGAAGCGGGTCGCGGCGATGAAGGCATCGGGGGTGCGGTTCGTGACGCTGCTCGCGCTGTCCGACGAGGGGGCGCCCGCATACGACCGTGAGCACGCGGCGGCGCTCGCGGCGCTGGACGCACCGGCGTTCGCCTGTACGCCGGACCTGTTTCCCGAGGTCATGGCGGCGGCGATAGAGAAGCGTCCGCTACCGATACCGGACACCAGGTGAGGAGAGTGGCAAATCCAGACATGACTACCCATCAGTAACAGAGGACTTGCGCAACCTCGGGAGTCCCGTGCGAGGATCGACGCGGCCTCAAAGCCGTCTCTTGCCTTCGTACGGGAGGACCCTCCCCCTCTTGCCCCTGTCAGCCGTGCTGCCCGGTGCCGCTCTGCGCGTGACGCGTACGGCGGCCGGACGACGTGTGCTGCAAGTGGTGCTGCTGGTCGGCGGGTTGTTCGCGCTCGGCTTCCTCTGCGGGCAGCAGGCGCACGCGGCCGACGGGGCGGTGCCCACGACTCCGGCGCGGATCGTTCAGCCGGCGAAGAGCTCGGTGGATCGCGTGGCGGATCGCATGGTGGAACCGGCCACTTCGGCTCCCGAGGCCATCGCCGACCCGTCGAGCACTGTCACACAGGCGTGGGGCACCGTCACACAGGCGTCGAGCACCGCGACACACGCGTCGAGCACCATGGCACACGAGTCGAGCACCGTGACACACGAGTCGAGCACCGTGACCCAGGCGACGAGCACCGTGACACATGCGTCGAGCACCGTCACACGCGCGACTCATGCCACGCGGGCCACGGTCACGCACGTCACCCTCACCGTCGTGCGGCCGAGCCGCGATCTGGCCGTCGCACGGCCGACCCGCGACCTGGCGGAGACGGTGAGCGGTGGGCTCCCCCGAACCCCGCCGGACGTACTGCCGTCCGCGCCGGGGCTCCACGATCTGCCGGGGCCTCTGCCGACACTTCCGGGCGTGGGCAATCAAACCCCGCCCGCCGCGGGTTCGGCCTCGCAGCAGTCGAGCGGAATGGCGCGGCAGCCGGACGCGGTGGACAGGCATGGCGCGGAGTCGCAGCGGACGGCCGAGGAGGCCGCGTCGGCGTACGGGCCAACCGTTGGGGAAGCGAAGACCGACGGCGCTGACGCGCGCCACCGCGACCGCGGCGGCGTACGAGCCGGGCAGGCCCCCCACCGGCAGGCGCCCCCCGGCGACCCGACCGGCGCGCTGGGCGACCAGTCCGCGGTCGCCAACGGCGCGCCGCGGCACGGCGATCCGCATGCCGTCACTCCGAACCACCGGGCGCCGCTGCGGCTCGCGCCCGGCGCCTCCGCGGTCCTGACCGCGGCCGAGACCCGGGACAGGCACCCGGACATTCCAGTTTTCCCCGGCTAGGGCAGTCCTTCCCCCGCTCAACGACCTGCCGCGCGGGGGCGGTACAGGTCTGCCCGCCGTCCGGACACCCCTCCGAAAGCCGGACGGAAGCCCTGGAATTCAAGGATCTGACGCAAGCATGAACAAGAACATTCGCCGTTCCATCGTCATAGCCGCCGGTGCCACCGGTGCGTGGGCGCTCGGCTCCGCCGTCGCCAGCGCGGACGAGCTGCCCGCGCCGTCCGTCTCGGTGCCCGACGTGACCGCCGACGTCAGCGACACCGTCGGTTCGGTCACCGACACCGTCGGCTCCGTCACCGATACCGTCCACGGCATCACCGACGGCACCGCCGTCACGGATGCGACCGCCAAGGCAGGCTCCACCGCCGACGCCGCCACCACCCAGGTCAAGAACGCCCAAGCCAAGACCACCCAGGCCAAGACCACCCAGGCCAAGACCACCCAGGTCAAGAAGGCGGCCACCGCTCCGGCGAAGACCGCCGACCACGCCCGCCGCTACGTCGAGGCCACGGTCCCTTCTCACGCCGTCACCCCCCTCTCCCACGCCAGGACCGCCGCCGGCCAGGCCAGCGGCAAGGCGCAGGGGACCGTCGCCGACGTCAGCGCCCCGCGGGACGGGATCGACTACCTCTTCGGCCCGCTCTCGGCCTTCGCACCGGAGCTGGAAGAGGCCCTCGCCGGCGCTCAGAGCAAGCTCGCGGCCGCCCAGCGCGCCATGGCCGGTGTGCCGTCCGCGGCGCAGACAAAGGTTCAGGAGACCGTCGCCACGGCGGGGAGGGCGGCGGGTACGGCGGCGGGACCGGCCGTGACCGGCGCCCCCGCCCGGGCCCAGGGCGCCGTCGGCTCCGCCGTCGGCACCGCGATCCCGGTCGTCGACGAGACCACGGCCGCCGCCCTGCCGCCGGTCGCCGCCACCGCCGTCCAGGGCGTCACCCCGGTCGCGGACCACACCGTCGGCCAGGTGGCACCGCTGGCGTACGGCGCCGAGGGCAACGCGACCGCACTGGCATACGGCGCCGAGGGCAACGCGACCGGACTGGCATACGGCGCCGAGGGCAACGCCACCGGACTGGCGTACGGAGCTGGCGGCAACGCGACCGCACTGGCGTACGGAGCCGGGGGCAACGCCACCGGACTGGCGTACGGCGTGGCCGGTGACGCCACGACCCTGGCGTACGGCGTCGCCCACGACGCGACGACCCTCGCCCACGGTGCCACCACAACCGCGTCGACTCTCGCCTACCGAGCCACGGCTGACGCGACGACCCTCGCGCACGGTGCCACCGCCAACGCGTCGACTCTCGCCTACGGAGCCACCGCTGACGCGGCGCCCCTGGCGCACGGTGCCACGGGCGGCGCGAGCGCCCTCGCGTACGGCGCCGTCGGTGACGTACAGCCGTTCGCCACAGGCCTTGCCGGTCAGGTCGCCGGCGACACCGCCGCCTCCGTGCTGCCGCCCGTCGCCGCGACCGCGGTGCACGGTGTCGTGCCGCTCGCCGGGCAGGCCGTCGGGGACGCGGGCGCGCTGGCGTACGGCGTGTCCGGTGACGTCCGGCCCTTCGCGGGCGGCGTCGCCGGTGACGCGGGGACGCTCGCGTACGGCGTCACCGGACAGGTCACGCCCTTCGGTCAGGGCGTCACCGACGAGGTGCCGCCCTTCGCCGCCGGCGTGACGGGCGCGGTGCAGCCGGTCGTGCAGACCGTGGTCGACCAGGTCCAGCCCGTCACGTACGGCATCGGCCACAGCGCCAACGACTTGGCGTACGGCGTCGCGGGCGACGTGCAGCCGTTCGCGGGCGGGGTCGTGGGCGAGGCCGACCCGTTCGCCCACGGTGTCGCCGGGCAGGTCTCCCCGTTCGCACAGGGCCTGACCGGAACCGTCGACGCGACCGGCCGCCCCCTCGCGGGCAACGCCGTCACCGGCGCCCAGGGCGTGGCCGACTCGCTCGCGCCGAGCTACGCGCACAACGTGCACTACGACACGTACAGCATCTAGCGGCATCCAGCGGTTTCCGCTGCCATGGGTCGGCGACCCGCGAAGCCGGCGTACGGCATTCGGCGACTCCGCAGGGTCACGGCCCCGTACGGCCGAAAGCCGTCGGTCCGTGCGACCGGACCCTCGCGGATGGGGCCGGGTGGTCCCCATTGGGGTGGGGACCGCTCGCCCCGCCCCCTTCGGGGCTGTTCAAGGGGCCTCACCAGGCAAACCCCAGCCTGGTGAGGCCCCGCTCTGTGACAGGTATCACCGCTCAGGTGTGATCTGCGATTTAGGGCCCCGCGTCCAGCGGCGATAACCTGCGAGACGGACATGCCGCGCGCTCGGACACCGTGTGCGCCACCCTTGTGACAGCGGACGTCACGTTGCCCTTCGCGGCACGCCCACGGAGACAGCAGACCGCAGAGCGGCGAGATCACTGATAGGGACGGACGCGCGTGGACCTGTTCGAGTACCAGGCGAGGGACCTCTTCGCCAAGCACGGTGTACCGGTGCTGGCCGGTGAAGTCATTGACACGCCTGAGGCAGCCCGCGAGGCGACCGAGCGTCTTGGCGGCAAGTCCGTCGTCAAGGCCCAGGTGAAGGTCGGTGGCCGTGGAAAGGCCGGTGGCGTCAAGCTCGCCGCCACCCCGGACGAGGCCGTCGCCCGCGCGACGGACATCCTCGGCATGGACATCAAGGGCCACACGGTCCACAAGGTGATGATCGCCGAGACCGCGCCCGAGATCGCCGAGGAGTACTACGTTTCGTACCTCCTCGACCGCACCAACCGCACCTTCCTCGCCATGGCGTCCGTCCAGGGCGGCGTGGAGATCGAGGTCGTCGCCGAGGAGAACCCCGAGGCCCTCGCGAAGGTCCCGGTCGACGCCAATGAGGGCGTCTCGATCGAGAAGGCCCGCGAGATCGTCGCCCAGGCGAAGTTCCCGGCCGAGGTGGCCGAGCAGGTCGCCGAGATCCTGGTGACGCTGTGGGACACCTTCATCAAGGAGGACGCCCTCCTCGTCGAGGTCAACCCGCTCGCCAAGGTCGCCGACGGCCGCGTCATCGCGCTCGACGGCAAGGTCTCCCTCGACGAGAACGCCGATTTCCGTCAGCCGGAGCACGAGGCCCTCGAGGACAAGGAGTCGGCCAACCCGCTCGAGGCCGCCGCCAAGGCCAAGAACCTCAACTACGTCAAGCTCGACGGCGAGGTCGGCATCATCGGCAACGGCGCGGGTCTCGTCATGAGCACCCTGGACGTCGTCGCGTACGCCGGTGAGGCGCACGGTGGCGTCAAGCCCGCCAACTTCCTCGACATCGGCGGCGGCGCCTCCGCCGCGGTGATGGCGAACGGCCTGGAGATCATCCTCGGCGACCCGGACGTCAAGTCCGTGTTCGTCAACGTCTTCGGTGGTATCACCGCCTGCGACGAGGTCGCCAACGGCATCGTGCAGGCGCTGCAGCTGCTCGCCGACAAGGGCGAGGCAGTCACCAAGCCGCTGGTCGTGCGTCTGGACGGCAACAACGCCGAGCTGGGTCGCAAGATCCTGTCGGACGCCAACCACCCGCTCGTGCAGCGCGTGGACACCATGGACGGCGCGGCCGACAAGGCCGCCGAGCTCGCGGCCGCGAAGTAAGGGACGAGGGAAAGAACAGCCATGGCTATCTTCCTCAACAAGGACAGCAAGGTCATCGTCCAGGGCATGACCGGTGCCACGGGCATGAAGCACACCAAGCTCATGCTCGCTGACGGCACGAACATCGTCGGCGGCGTCAACCCGCGCAAGGCGGGCACCTCCGTCGACATCGACGGCACCGAGATCCCGGTCTTCGGCACGGTCGCCGAGGCGATCGAGAAGACGGGTGCCAACGTGTCCGTCCTCTTCGTGCCGCCGGCCTTCGCGAAGGCCGCCGTCGTCGAGGCGATCGACGCGGAGATCCCCCTCGCGGTCGTCATCACCGAGGGCATCGCCGTCCACGACTCCGCCGCCTTCTGGGCGTACGCGAAGTCGAAGGGCAACAAGACCCGCATCATCGGCCCGAACTGTCCCGGACTCATCACCCCGGGCCAGTCGAACGCCGGCATCATCCCGGGCGACATCACGAAGCCGGGCCGCATCGGTCTGGTCTCGAAGTCCGGCACGCTGACGTACCAGATGATGTACGAGCTCCGTGACATCGGCTTCTCGTCCGCCGTCGGCATCGGTGGCGACCCGATCATCGGTACGACGCACATCGACGCGCTCGCCGCGTTCGAGGCCGACCCCGACACCGACCTGATCGTCATGATCGGCGAGATCGGCGGCGACGCCGAGGAGCGTGCCGCGGACTTCATCGCGAAGAACGTGACGAAGCCGGTCGTCGGCTACGTCGCCGGCTTCACCGCACCCGAGGGCAAGACCATGGGCCACGCCGGCGCCATCGTCTCCGGCTCCTCCGGCACGGCCGCCGCGAAGAAGGAGGCCCTCGAGGCCGCGGGCGTCAAGGTCGGCAAGACGCCGACCGAGACGGCGAAGCTGGCTCGTGAGCTTCTCGCCGGCTGAGCTGTTTCCCAGCTGAACGTCGGGTGGGCCCGTACCCCTGCTGGGGGTGCGGGCCCACCGGCGTTTCCTGGGCCTCTGCCGCAAGGGACCCGGCACAGCGGTCACCAGCCCTCCGGAACCAGCCTTCCCGGGCCGCTCACCGTTTCCGCGCGCAGCTTGGTGTGGAGCTTCAGTTCCGCCTGGGAGAGGGGGCCCGGGGCGGCGCGGGGTGGCAGGCCGTGGATTGTTTCGGGCGGGCCGAGGGGCGTCTCGTAGTGGTCGGGGGCCGTTCGGAGGGTCAGGGTGGTGGCGCCGATGAGCAGGACGGTGAAGGCGATGGCGGCGCGGGTCCACTGACGGGCGCGGCGTTCGCCGCCCCAGCGGACGGTGCGGGGCGGCGCCGCACGCAGCCGCTCCGTGCTCGCGACTTCGGCGAGCCGGCGGTGCAGCTCCTGCGGTACCGCCAGCTCCGGCAGGCGAGCCCCGACGGCCGCGCGTGCGTGCAGCAGCCGGCCCGCCGCCGCGGGCGTGCTCGCCTCCGTCTCGGCCGCGGTCTCGGGCAGGCCGAGCCCGACCCCGTCGTACAGCAGCAGCGTGCGCCGGTGGACGGGCGGCAGCTTCAGGAGCACGTCGAGCAGCGCGCGGTCGGCGGCGTCGGAGGGAGGCGCCTCCGCGCAGCGGTGGCGGGGGCGCATCCGGTGCCACGGGGAGAGCGCGTACTCGTGCGCCGTCGCCCGCACCCACCCGGCCGGATCCCGGTCCACGGCCACCTCGGGCCAGCGGTGCCAGGCCAGTTGGAAGGCCCGCTCCACGGACTCGCGGGCCAGTTCGCGCCGCCCGGTGAGCAGATAGGTCTGCCGTACGAGGGCGGGGGCGCAGAACGCGTAGAGGGCGTCGAAGGCTTGAGCGGGCGTCAGCAGGGGCGGCGCCGGGAGCGGGGGTTCGACGTCCCGGTCCGGGCCCGAGGCCTCCCCGGGCGGCTGCGCCCCTTCGGGTGACGTCTCTACGGGGCCCGCGCTCCCGGCGCCCACCAGCCCGGGAAGGACCCTCTCCTGACGGGCGGTCACCTCGGTCCCGGTGCAGGCCGGCTCGGTCAGCAGCTTCGCGTACGCCTCCCGATTGCGGCCGCGTGGCCTCGTACGGCCGGTCTCCCACGAGCGCACCGTCTCGCGGGAGACGCCCACTCGGGCGGCCACCTGAGCCTGGGTCAGCGACTTGGCCTCGCGCAGCCGGCGGCACTCCTTGGGGGCGGGCAGGGGGGTGGCAGGACTCTGCGTCATGTCGGACCCCTCCAGGAGCCCTTTAGTACGAAAAAGTGCATAACTGCATATTGAGCGACACATCCGGGGTTCGCCTGTTACGACGAGAAAGCGCGTGTCGTTGGGAACATGGCGGTCGTGACCCAAATGACCGACCGCAGGCTGTCGTTGTCGCCCCTGCTCACCCGGATGCGCCACCGACCCCCCGGACTGGCCGCCAGCCTCCTGGGTGGCGCGCTCGCGGCGGGCCTCGGGCTCGCCTCGTTCGCCGTCCTCGTCATGATGCTGTGGGTCAGCTCGCCGTACCCGGACAGCGGACCGGGCGGAGCGCTGCATGTCGCCGCCGCGTTGTGGCTGCTCGCGCACGGCGTGGAACTGATCCGCACCGAGACGTTGTCGGGCCTGCCCATGCCGGTGGGCGTGACGCCGCTGCTCCTTCTCGTGCTGCCGGTCTGGCTGCTGCACCGGGCGGCGCGCGACGCGGCGGACGCGGAGTCCGAGGCGGCACCGCGTACCGCATGGGCGGGGGCCGTCGCCGGCTATCTGGCCGTCGGCGCCGCCGCCGCCCTGTACGCCTCGGGCGGCGAGTTGCGGCCCTCCTGGGGGTGGACCGCCCTGTGCCTGCCGCTGCTCGCCGCGGGGGTGGCCGGGGCGGGGGTGTGGGCGGCGTACGGGTATCCGTGGAGTCCGATGCCGTCGTGGGCGCGGCGGGGTGTCGGCGCGCTCCCGCCGCGACTGTCCTCGGGCGTACGTCGCTTTGCCGCCGCCGGCGACGGCCGGTTGCCCGGGGCCGTGGTGCGGGCCGCCGGGGCCGGCACTGCGGCTCTGGTGGGGGGCGGGGCTTTGCTGGTGGCGGTGTCGCTGGTGTGGCACGGGGGGACGGCCCGTGCCTCGTTCGTGCAGCTCAGCGACGCGTGGTCGGGCCGCTTCGCCGTCCTGCTGCTGTGTCTGGCCCTGGTGCCGAACGCGGCGGTGTGGGGGGCGGCGTATGGGCTCGGGCCCGGGGTGGTCCTGGGGACGGGGCAAGTGGTGGCGCCCTTGTCCGCCGCCGCTGCGGGGCCGCGGGCGGTGGCCGATCTCCTGCCCGCCTTTCCGCTGCTGGCGGCCGTGCCGGGGGCTGGGGGGCCGCTGAGCTGGGTGTGCGGGTTGGTGCCGGTGGGGGCAGGGGTGACGGTGGCATGGGTCGTGGTGGCGGCGGCCGTGCCGGGGGGTGGGGAGCGGGAGGAGGTCTGGTCCCGGGGGCGGACGGTGGCCGTCGTGTCGCTCGCCGCCGTGGTGTGCGGCGGGGCGCTCGGGCTGCTGGCCGGGCTGGCCGGGGGACCGCTCGGGGTGGCGGCCCTGGCCCATTTCGGGCCGGTGTGGTGGCAGGTGGGGCCTGCGGGAGTGGTGTGGACGTGGGTGGTGGCGGTTCCTGTGGCTGTGGGGTTGCGGGGCTGGCGGGTTCGGCAGCGGTCGGTGAGCGGGGCCGGGGGGCGTGGGGGGCTTGTTCGAGTGCGGGTGCCCTCGTTGCCGGCCTGGTTCTCGCGGCGGTCGGCCCCGGCGTCGACCTCTGTACCGGCGGTCGCTCCGGCCGAGGCGGAGGCCGACGCCGTGGTGCCGGACACCGGGCCGTACGACCTTCTTCCCTTGGACGAGGACGAGGACGAGGACGAGAGCCGCGAGTCCCGCGAGTCCCGGGAGACCCGCGAGTCCCGGGAGACCCGCGAGTCCCGGGAGACCCGCGAGTCCCGGGAGACCCGCGAGTCCCGGGAGTCCCGATGGGCGGCGCTGAAAGATGCGGCGCCGTCTCCGGAGCCGCCGGATCCCGCGTGAGGCTCGTCCGGAGGGCGGGTTTTCGCCTCTCCCGCCGCCCCGTTCCCGTCCTTGGGGCTCCGCCCCAAACCCCCGCTCGTCAAACGCCGGAGGGGCCGAATGCTCAGCCGTGGGTGCCCAGCAAGCCTCGGAGTTCCTTCGGGAGGAGGTCGTTGCAGGACTGCTTCGCGGCGTTGGTGAGCGCGTCGTTCGTGCAGGAGTAGTAGTCGCTGTACACGAGCTGTGCGGTGAACGTCGCGGCGACCATGGCGATGGCCAGTGACGCGGTGACGAGCCCGCTCACCGCGGCGGTGGTCTGCGGCCGACCGCTCGGCTCGGGCGCCGGTGTGTCCGGATCCGGCGTACGCGGCTTGGCCCGCAGGGCGCTGCTGCCCCAGTACAGGGCGAGCGCACCGAGCAACAGCGCCACGTACGGCCAGCTGAAGAGGGCGAAGAAGAACGCCCACATGCCCGAGAGCAGGGCGAAGCGCGCCCGGCGCTGGGCCGGATCCGTCGGGTCCCAGCGCATCCCGGTGCCCGGACCCCCGCCGGGTCCTTCAGGCCCGCCCTGCCCCTGCGGCGCTCCCGGCCTGTCACCGAACCCGCCGCCGGTCGAGGGCCCGGGCTGCCGGTCGCTCCACTGGCTGCCCCACGGGGACTCCCCGGATCCGCCGTTCTCGTCCCCGCCCTGCCCCTTCGCGGGCCGCCGCGGCTGCCACGGCCGGTCGGGCGTGCCCTCCGGGGGCGGCGCGAACGGATTGTCGTCGTCAGGGGCCTCGGGGCTCCGCCCGTCCGGTGAGCCGTCACCGCTGTTCCCGTGCGCGGAGCCGTTCGCGTCGTTCGGGGCCTCTCCGTCCGACCGTGGCGGGGTGGGCGAAGGGCGCCGCTCGCGCAGCAGGAGCGGAGGGAGTCGGAGACTGCGGTCCGGCATCAGGTGAGCGTCTTCCCCTTGGTGGTCCTGGCAGGCGGCGTGTCCGCACAACATCGTGCTCGCGACGCGCACCCCAGCTGTTCGTGTCCCGGGCCCGCGCCCGGATGTCCTCCCCAGGGCCCGCGCCCCGAGCGTTCGCGCCCGTCCACAGGTCAACGTCCCGCGCGTGCGGGGCGTTCCCCGGTGCCCGGCGGTGTTCCCGGGTGGATGCTCCCCAGACGCTACCTTCCGGCCACGCCCCCGTCCCGTGGGGGCTGTCCGGTGTGCCGGTATCGTTGCTGACGGTCGGCCGGTTCGTAGACTTCCCCGTATCCCGGGGCGTGATGCATTCGTACGACCGTACAAACGCTCTCCCGAGAAAGGGCCCCGTCGTGGCCAAGGCCAAGCGCCTCGTCGTGCTGGTCTCCGGATCAGGTACGAATCTGCAGGCACTGCTCGACGCCATCGCGGCCCAGGGCACGACGGCCTACGGAGCCGAGATCGTGGCCGTCGGGGCCGACCGTGACGGTATCGAGGGGCTCGCGCGCGCCGAGCGGGCCGGGCTGCCCACGTTCGTGTGCCGCGTCAAGGACTACGGCACCCGCGAGGAGTGGGACGCGGCGCTCGCCGGGGCGACGGCCGCGTACGAGCCCGATCTCGTCGTCTCCGCCGGGTTCATGAAGGTCGTGGGGAAGGAATTCCTCGCCAGGTTCGGGGGCCGGTTCGTCAACACGCACCCCGCCCTGCTGCCCAGTTTCCCGGGGGCCCACGGCGTGCGGGACGCACTCGCGTACGGCGCGCGGGTCACCGGATGCACCGTCCACTTCGTCGACGACGGCGTCGACACCGGACCGATCATCGCGCAGGGCGTGGTGGAGGTCCGGGACGAGGACGACGAGAGCGCGCTGCACGAGCGCATCAAGGAAGTCGAGCGAAGGCTGCTCGTCGATGTCGTGGGGCGGCTCGCCCGCAACGGCTATCGCATTGAGGGACGAAAGGTAGTTATCCAGTGACCGCCGACAGCACAGTCACGGCCGAGAGCACCGAGAGCACCAAGCGGGTCATCCGGCGCGCGCTCGTCAGCGTCTACGACAAGACCGGCCTCGAGGAGCTGGCACGCGGGCTGCACGAGGCGGGCGTCGAGCTGGTCTCCACCGGCTCCACCGCCGCTCGTATCGCCGCCACCGGCGTCCCCGTCACCAAGGTCGAGGAGCTGACCGGCTTCCCCGAGTGCCTGGACGGCCGCGTCAAGACCCTGCACCCGAAGGTCCACGCGGGCATCCTCGCCGACCTGCGGCTCGAGGACCACCGGCGCCAGCTCGCCGAGCTGGGCGTCGAGCCGTTCGACCTCGTCGTCGTCAACCTCTACCCGTTCCGCGAGACCGTCGCCTCGGGCGCGACGCCCGACGAGTGCGTCGAGCAGATCGACATCGGCGGTCCGTCGATGGTCCGTGCCGCCGCCAAGAACCACCCGTCCGTGGCGGTCGTGACGAGTCCCGCCCGGTACGCCGACGTCCTCACCGCCGTCGACGGCGGCGGCTTCGACCTGCGCACCCGCAAGCGGCTCGCCGCCGAGGCCTTCCAGCACACGGCCTCGTACGACGTCGCGGTCGCCTCCTGGTTCGCGGACGACTACGCGGCCGTCGACGACAGCGGCTTCCCCGACTTCCTGGGCGCGACCTACGAGCGCAAGAACACCCTCCGCTACGGCGAGAACCCACACCAGGGTGCCGCGCTGTACGTCGACGGCACGGGGGGTCTCGCCGAGGCCGAGCAGCTGCACGGCAAGGAGATGTCGTACAACAACTACACGGACACGGACGCCGCGCGCCGTGCCGCGTACGACCACGCCGAACCCTGCGTCGCGATCATCAAGCACGCCAACCCGTGCGGTATCGCGGTCGCCGCGGACGTCGCCGAGGCGCACCGCAAGGCGCACGCCTGCGACCCGCTGTCGGCGTTCGGCGGCGTCATCGCGGTCAACCGGCCGGTGACGAAGGAGATGGCCGAGCAGGTCGCCGAGATCTTCACCGAGGTCATCGTCGCGCCCGGGTACGAGGAGGGCGCACTCGAAGCCCTCACCAAGAAGAAGAACATCCGCGTACTGCGCGCCGACCAGGCGCCCGCGAACCCCGTCGAGGTCAAGCAGATCGACGGCGGCGCGCTCCTTCAGGTGACGGACCGTCTGCAGGCCGACGGCGACGACCCCGCCAACTGGACCCTCGCCACCGGTGAGGCGCTGGGCGCCGCGGAACTCGCCGAACTCGCCTTCGCCTGGCGGGCCTGCCGCGCCGTGAAGTCCAACGCGATCCTGCTCGCCAAGGACGGCGCCTCGGTCGGCGTCGGCATGGGCCAGGTCAACCGCGTCGACTCCGCGAAGCTCGCGGTCGAGCGGGCGGGCGCCGAGCGTGCCCGTGACGCGTACGCCGCCTCGGACGCGTTCTTCCCGTTCCCCGATGGCCTGGAGATCCTCACCGAGGCGGGCGTCAAGGCCGTGGTCCAGCCCGGCGGTTCGGTCCGCGACGAGCTGGTCGTGGAGGCCGCGAAGAAGGCGGGCGTCACGATGTACTTCACGGGCACCCGCCACTTCTTCCACTGATCGCCTCGGTACGGCGGCCGCCGGCCCTCCCCCGAAGGAGCCGACGGCCGCCGCGTACCGACCATGGTGGAGCGGTATCTCCGGGAGGGGTACCTCGGAAGTCTCAGGGTCACTTCTTCCCCGGCGGGGTGTACTCCTTGAGGTAGTGGGCGACGCGGTCGGTGTAGGCGCGGTACTTCGGGGGAACTCCGCCCGCGTCGTTCACTGTTCGGTACGAGGTCCGGTAGGCGGCGGCGATCAGCACCTGTCTGTCGCCGTCCAGGCCCGACCTGAGCCGTGGTGCGATCGCGCACAGGTAGCGGCTCATGGCCGGGATGGACTCGGCGGGTGTGAACGGGGGTCTGGGGATCTCCCGCGTCGGCTTCCCGTCGGAGCGGAGGTAGTAGCGCAGCACGCGCGGGGTCCAGCGCGCGATGCCGTACTCGTCCTTGGCGGGATCGGAGAGATGTGCGTCGAAGCCGCTCTCGGCCTTCAGCATCGCGGCGATCAGCCCGGGCGTGACCTGCGCCTGGACGCAGTCGTGCGCCGAGTCCACGATCAGGGCCCGGTACCCGACGGGGATGCCCTGGTCCGTACGGAGTTCGGAGGCCCCGTAGCGCGCCGCGCTCACCTTGGCCGTGCTCTTCGCGTCGGACTCCGGCGCACCGCCTCCCCCGCTCGCGATCGCGCTGATCCCGTACGCGAGGGCGGCCACCGCGACCACCCCCGTCACCGCGCCGAGGACCGCCCGGCCACCGCGCGTGGGGCGTGCCGGCACGCGTGCCGAGCGGGGTGCCCCGGCCGCCTTCTCCACCCTCCGCAGCAACGCCTCCCCGCCGACCCGCTCCTGGTGCGTACGGGCCAGGCAGTCCCGCACGATCTCCCGCCACTCGTCCGGGAGACCCGGCGAGAGGCGCAGCTCATCGGTGCCGCGCGCGTAGGCGACCGCCGCGTCCCGGCGGGCCGACGGGGTGCCGCCGGGCAGCGGGTAGGAGTCGGTGAGCACGAGGTGGGCGAGGACTCCGAAGGCCCAGATGTCGGCCGACGGTCTGATGCGGCGGCCCCGTTCGCCGATCTCGGACCACAGCAGCTCGGGCGGGGTGTAGTCGGGCGTGGAGAAGGCGGGTGTGTACGCGTGGGTGCCCTCCAGTTCGGCGGCCATGTTGAAGTCGGCGAGCCGGGCCGAACCGTCCTCCATCAGCAGCACGTTGGCCGGCTTGAGGTCCCCGTGCACCCAGCCCGCCCGGTGCAGCTGGGCCAGCCCCTCGCAGATCTGCGCGAGCAGCGCCGGACCGGCCTCGGGGCGCGGCGCCCGGGACAGCAGCGCGGCCAGGGAGCGTTCCGCCCTCTCCAGTACGAGGACGGTGGCGCCGTCGAGTCCGGGGCGCGCCGGGTCGTCGACCGTCAGGGTCTCGTACAGCCTGATCAGGCGCGGCGCGGAGCGCAGGCGGCGGAGCAACTCCAGCTCGCGTTCCGCCAGTTCGCGCAGGTGGGTGAGTTGGCGAGGGGTGTGGGTGCCGGTGGGCAGGAACTTGAGGGCGGCCGTGTCGGGGAGTTCCGTGTGCCCACCGGTGCGGCGAGCCTCGTACACACTCCCGAAGGCGCCCGTGGCGATGGGATCACGCACCTCCCAGCGGCCCACCCGGTAGCCCTTGGGCACCGGCACGGCGTAGGGATCGTTCACTGGGCGGCCCGGGTCGGCGGCGCCGCGAGGACGACGAGATCGTCCTCGCGTACGAGGTCGAAGCGCAGTGCCAGGGAGACCAGGGACTCCTTCTTGCCGTTGAGGCGGGGGCCCGCGTCCGCCGTGTCGGGGCCGGGCTTGAGGCGCAGCTTCACGGCCAGGTAGTCGATGTTCCACTGCACGTTGGTGCGGCTGGCGGCCGGCCAGTGGGGGCGCAGCCGGTCCACGACCTGGTCGACCGTGGGGATCGGTGCGTGCGGCTCGCCGCGCAGCCGGGGTTCGCACAGGGCGGCGAGAACCGCGAAGTACCGCTTCGTGCGGTCGACGGAGAAGGCGGGCGCGGTCGTGGCGCCGTCCAGGCCGCCGGGGGAGCGCAGGTAGTCGTGGCGCGGCGCCCATACCTCGATGGGCAGCAGATCGCCGGCCGCGGGCAGTACGAGCCGGGAGAACTCGAAGGGGACGGGAGCGTCAAGCCGCCCGGGGCCGACCTTGATGTGCTCGCCCGCGCCCTCCGGGTTCTCCACGACGTATGTCTGGTGCGCGGAGAGATTGCTCAGTATCCAGAAGGCACTGTGCGCGGTGATCTGCCCGGCCGCGCGGGAGACGCCCTCGTGCGCGATCGCCAGGTCGTTGTCCGTCGCGGACCGGCCGAAGGTGAGGCGCTCGCCGGGAGCGAGCCGGATCTGGGCGTCGCTGTGCCCGCCCTCCGTGGTCGGCGGAGGTACCACGATGATGCTGTACAAGGTCTGTCTCCCCGTGCACGCGCGGCTACGGGACTCAGGGTAGACAGAAGCACCAGGGCCGTGTCCCCCCTTGTGCAGGGTGAGACACGGCCCTTGGGATGAATGGCGCGAACTGTTCAGTAACGCGGGCGCGCGAACCAGGCGGTGCCGCTGGGCACGACCGGTGCCGCCGTGATGATGGCGGCGAAGACGACCCAGATCAGCGGGAAGATGATGGCGGAGGCCATGCCGGTGTCCAGACCGGCGAAGAGCATGATCAGGCCGACGATGCCGCCGAGCGCCCCGTAGATGACCGTGGTGATACGGACTCCCTGGGCGCCCTTGGCGAACTTCACGCCGAGGGTGATCGACAGGGCCGCCAGGGCCGCGGCGACCAGGCCGATGACCACGAGGAGGCCCGAGGCGATGCCGGCGCCGTCACTGAACGAGCTGAACGGATCGTCGGACGACGAGCTGTAGCTGTCCGCCGCGTTGGAGACGTCGTTGGCGATGGCCGCGAAGTAGAACCAGCCGAGCGCTCCGATGATCTGCACCGCGGAGATGATGAACAGGAAGACGCGAGCCGTGACCAGGAGCCCCGGCATCGTCTGCGGAAGCATCTGGTTGCCGCCCGGGTAGCCGGGGTACGCCGGCTGCTGCGGGTAGCCGTAGCCCTGCGGGGGTACGCCGGGCGGAGCCTGCGGATAGCCGTAGCCGGGAGCGGCCGGCGGGGCGGCGGGTGGCTGCTGGGGCGGCTGCCCGTAAGGGTTGTTCGGGTCGCCGAAACTCATGGCGGGTTTTCCTCCGTTGCCTGGTGCGGGGACGACGCGCGGCACGGTTCGGAGGAATTTCTACAGAGCGGTCCGTCCCCCCGGTACTGCCCGCGGCACTGTGTGCTCATCGTTCTTTAGCGGACTCTTACTTGTCCAGCCGCATTCCTTATGTGTTGTGCAAGTGCAACATCGGTGATCATGGCGGGATACGGTCGAACCGGTACCGCGAGGCGGCCCGAAGGCCCGGATTGGAACCAGGGCGGGGTCATCCGCGAGGATGGGGTCATGACCGCCCAGATTCTCGATGGCAAGGCCACCGCAGCCGCGATCAAGTCCGATCTGACCGCCCGCGTGGCGGCCCTGAAGGAGAAGGGCGTCACGCCCGGCCTCGGGACGATCCTGGTCGGGGAAGACCCCGGCAGCCAGAAGTACGTCGCGGGCAAGCACCGCGACTGCGCCCAGGTCGGCATCGCCTCCATCCAGCGTGAACTGCCCGCGACCGCCACGCAGCAGGAGATCGAGGCGGTGGTACGGGAGTTGAACGAGGACCCCGCATGCACCGGCTACATCGTCCAGCTGCCGCTCCCGAAGGGCATCGACGAGAACCGCATCCTGGAGCTGATGGACCCGGACAAGGACGCGGACGGCCTGCACCCGATGAACCTCGGGCGGCTGGTCCTGAACGAGCCCGCGCCGCTGCCCTGCACCCCCAATGGCGTCCTGACCCTGCTGCGCCGGTACGGCGTCGAGATCAAGGGCGCCGAGGTCGTGGTCGTCGGCCGCGGTGTGACCATCGGGCGTCCGATGCCGCTGCTGCTGACGCGCCGCAGCGAGAACGCCACGGTGACCCAGTGCCACACCGGCACCCGTGACCTCTCCTCCCACCTGAAGCGCGCCGACATCATCGTCGCCGCCGCGGGCTCCGCGCACCTCATCAGGGCCGAGGACGTGAAGCCGGGCGCCGCCGTCCTCGACGTCGGTGTCTCGCGCAGCGCCGAGGGCAAGATCGTCGGCGACGTCCACCCGGACGTCGCCGAGGTCGCCGCCTGGATCTCCCCGAACCCGGGCGGCGTCGGCCCGATGACCCGCGCCCAGCTGCTCGTCAACGTGGTGGAAGCGGCGGAGCGCAGTGTCGGCTGAGGGCGAGTCCAAGGACGGCGGGGCGCGCGGCGCGCGTCCCCCCGGTGGCGAGTCGGCCGTACGGGACACCGAGTCGGCCGTACGCGGTGCCGAACCGGCCGTACCTGCTGGCGACCCGGCCGTACGGGACGCCGATCCCGCCGTACGTGACACCGATCCGGCCCTTCAGGACGCCGAGGTGACCGTGCGGGACGCCATCAGCGCGCCCGACGCCGAGGGCAGGCCGCGCCGCACCACCCGGCGCTTCCCGCTGTTCACCCGGGACACCGCGCGGCCCGAGGGCGGTGGCCGGGCCGCGCCCGGCGACGCGCCGGCGCCCGCGCGCCAGTGGCCGATCCTCGCCGTGCTGTCGGCCGTCGGGCTCGGTCTGCTGCTGACCGCGTTCGACGTGTTCCGGGTCGGTACGATCCTGATCGGCGCCGCGCTGCTGGCGGGTGCCGTGCTGCGCTGGACCCTGCCGAGCGTGGGCATGCTGGCGGTCCGCTCCCGCTTCACCGACATGGTCACGTACGGGGTGCTCGGCGTGGCCATCGTGCTGCTCGCGATGATGGCGCAGCCACACCCGTTGCTGGTGATCCCGTTCCTGGACGACACGTTGCACTTCACGGTGCGCTGAGCGCGCCGCGCGCACGGTGGCGGTACCTCACCCGGCCCGGACATGACCGCGGCCCGTCCTCTCCCCCGAGTAAGGACGGGCCGCGACCGGGCGGGTGTTCCGCCTGAGGTCAACCCTTGTGCACAGGAAGTGGCTGTTCAACACCTGGCAGTTCGCTGTGGCACGGAAGTGACCATTCCGCCACGGTGTGCGCGCCGTGCGACGGGAACCGTCCGCCGCCGGCCCGCACGGGAACCGTCCGTCCCCTCGGTGTCGTCCCTCGCTCAAGGGAACGCCGAGGGAGGTCAGCGATGGGTTCCTGGCAGCCGCTGCCGGAGCAACTTCCGCCGGAGGTACGCCACTTCGTCGAGCAGCTGTGGCAGCTCAAGGACCGTACCGGCCTCAGCCTGGTGGCCCTGGGCGCCCGCACCGCGTACAGCAAGTCCTCCTGGCAGCGCTATCTCAACGCGACCCAGCCGCCGCCCCGGCAGGCCGTCGCCGCGCTGTGCCGGGTCGCGGGTCTCGGTGTCGAGGACGCCGAGCGCTTCGGTGTGCGCTGGGAGCTGGCGGTGCGGGCGTGGCCCCGGGTCCCGGCGACCGCGGGCCCGGCTTCCGCCGCACCCGGCGAGTACGAGGACGACCCCACGCTTCCCTGGTGGGACGCGCCGGAGCCCGGGCCCGGTATCGGCCAGCTGCCCCTCTACGCCGCCCTCTTCCTCCTCGCGCTCCTCCTCTCCGCCCTCGTCGGCGGCGTTCTCCTCGCGTGAGAGGTCACTGGCGGGTGCGCTGACCGCTTCTGTGACCGGTGAGGTGAAGCCTGTGTTCTCGTTGTGTCGATGTCTTGACAAGTTCAAGGATTTGCCTCGATCCAGTACAACCGCCGGGATACCGTGGGCAATCGGGACGGTCCGGGGCGTCCTGTGCGCAGGCCAGGGGTTCGACCGGTCGTACACGATGCCGGTGGGACACTGGACCCCGGCCCAACGGGCGTGCAACGGTGCATGCCCCGGCCCGAATGCTCCCGTGCGCCCCCACCTCGGGAACTGAGATCCCGGCCGAACGCATCCCTGTGGGTAGCCAGAACGGGGACATCGGCTCAGGGGCGCCGCGCGCGGGAAGACCAGTCGTGCACGTACGGGGGAAAGCAATGAGGGGGGAGAAGCAATGCCTCGTTGGAGGGCCTTGCCGGATGAACTCGATCCGCAGGTCAGGGAGTTCGCCAGCCAGCTGCGCCGGCTCGTCGACCGGAGCGGGCTGAGCATCGCCGCCGTGGCCGACCGCACGGGCTACAGCAAGACGTCCTGGGAGCGTTACCTCAACGGCCGGCTCCTCGCGCCCAAGGGCGCGATCGTCGCGCTGGCCGAGGTGACCGGGACCAGCCCCATCCATCTGACCACCATGTGGGAGCTGGCCGAGCGGGCCTGGAGCCGCTCGGAGATGCGCCACGACATGACCATGGAAGCGATCCGGATATCCCAGGCGCGCGCCGCGCTCGGTGAGTTCGGGCCGACGCCGGCGAAGGGGAGCAACGGCCAGCAGAGCGCCCGCAAGGGCGGCAGCGCGACCGCGACGCCCGGGATCGCCGGGCCCGCGGGGGTGGCGCCGACGGTGCCGCCGTCGAGGCCGTCCGTACCGGTGCAGCCGTCGTCCGGTCCCGATGGGTCCCCGGCCCCTTCGGCCGGGCGCGGCGGCAGCTGGGGGGTTGTCGCCGCGCCGTCCGACGGCGCAGGACAGTTCGGGCCCGCGGCGCCCGCCGGACCCATGCGTCCGGCTGGTCCGGCGGGGGGTTCGCCGCAGGACGCCCGCCCCGGCGGTGCGCCGAGCAGGGACGGGGCGCGGCGGCGACGGCTGACGATGTTCCTCGCCGGGATCGTCGGGGCGCTCGTGGTCGTGCTGGTGGCCGTCTATCTCACCCATGACGGGGGCAAGAAGAACGCGGGCGGCGCGCCCAAGACGCCCGCGACCTCCGCGAGCGCGAATCCCGATCTGCCGGCCGGGGTGAAGTGCAGCGGGGCGGGGTGCACCGGCAAGGACCCGGAGAGCATGGGGTGCGGGGGGCAGCTTGCCACGACCACCACCAGCGTCACCGTCGGTACGACCCTCGTCGAGGTGCGCTACAGCAAGACCTGCGGGGCGGCCTGGGCCCGTATCACCCAGGCCGTGGTCGGTGACCGGGTCGATGTGTCCTCCGGATCGGCGGCCAAGCAGAGCGCGGCGGTCGACACGGACACGGACGCGTACACCCGGATGGTCACCGTCAAGGACGCCGGCGACGCGAAGGCTTGCGCCACGCTGAAGTCGGGCCAGAAGGGCTGCACGAGGTAGGGAGCCGGGGGTGGGTTCTCGCCCCCGCCGCCCCCTACCCGTCCCGTAGCCGGAGGGCTGAAAATCTTCAGCCCGTCCGGCGTTTGAGGACGAGCGCGAAGCGCGATACGGGGGGTCTGGGGGGCAGAGCCCCCCAGGTACGGGACGGGTAGGGGCGGAGGGGGCGAGAACCGCTTTGGGCAGTACCGGCGGACCAACGGCCGGAAGAAAAATCGTCGCCCCGTAAGGGGAATGCCCGCCCCCCTCCGGGGCAGACGCACGGTACCCCCACGGGATCCGGTGCCGTTCGGGAGGCAACACCCCCTTCCGGACCCTCCGGTACCCCAGAGGCGGCCGTCGAGTTTCCCTCTCCCGGACCCGACGGCCGCCCCCTCCGGGGGCTGTGGGCTGGGCCACATGGGACCCCGGCGTCCGGCATCCCGGATGCGCGATAGCCTGACGGCGGATCTCTCTTGACGCCAAGAGATCGATCATCGGTACCCCTGATCGATCACCGCGGCGGACCCCGGTCAACCAGGACCGGTGGCCGGGGATCCTGCACCCGGGGCAGCGACGCCCCACCGCCAGCTGTCATACGGAGAACGCCATGACCCGCACTCCCGTGAACGTCACCGTCACCGGCGCTGCCGGCCAGATCGGTTACGCCCTGCTCTTCCGCATCGCCTCCGGCCAGCTGCTCGGCGCGGACGTGCCGGTCAAGCTGCGCCTCCTGGAGATCACGCCGGCCCTGAAGGCCGCCGAGGGCACCGCCATGGAGCTCGACGACTGCGCCTTCCCGCTCCTGGCCGGGATCGACATCACGGACGACCCGAACGTCGCCTTCGACGGCACCAACGTCGGTCTGCTCGTCGGCGCCCGCCCCCGCACCAAGGGCATGGAGCGCGGCGACCTGCTCTCCGCCAACGGCGGCATCTTCAAGCCGCAGGGCAAGGCGATCAACGACAACGCCGCGGACGACGTCAAGATCCTGGTCGTCGGCAACCCGGCGAACACCAACGCGCTCATCGCGCAGGCCGCCGCCCCGGACGTACCGGCCGAGCGCTTCACGGCGATGACCCGTCTGGACCACAACCGCGCGCTGACCCAGCTCGCGAAGAAGACCGGCAGCACGGTCGCCGACATCAAGCGCCTGACCATCTGGGGCAACCACTCCGCCACCCAGTACCCCGACATCTTCCACGCCACGGTCGCCGGCAAGAACGCCGCCGAGGTCGTCAGCGACGAGAAGTGGCTCGCCGAGGACTTCATCCCGACCGTCGCCAAGCGCGGTGCCGCGATCATCGAGGCCCGTGGCGCGTCCTCCGCCGCGTCGGCCGCCAACGCCGCCATCGACCACGTGTACACCTGGGTCAACGGCACGGCGGACGGCGACTGGACCTCCATGGGCATCCCGTCGGACGGTTCGTACGGCGTCCCGGAGGGTCTCATCTCCTCCTTCCCGGTCACCACGAAGGACGGCCAGTACGAGATCGTCCAGGGCCTGGACATCAACGAGTTCTCCCGCGCCCGCATCGACGCGTCGGTGAAGGAGCTCGAGGAGGAGCGCGAGGCGGTTCGCGGCCTCGGCCTCATCTGAGCCCAGTGAGTGACTGATCCCCGGGTGGCGGCCGCTGCCCGGGGATCAGTGCGTTCCGTCCTGGACGACCAGCTCCGCGAGGTCCAGGAACGCCCGTGTCGTCGCCCCCCGCAGCCGCCCCAGCTGCCGGAATCCGGGCGACCGCAACGAGAGGTCGAAGGGGACGACGACCACTCGGGCGCCCACGTTGCGCATGCGCAGCGCCACCTCGCCCGGCAGGATCCGGCTGCCGGGGCCCTCGATGCCGGTGGCCACCACGATCGCGTTGTCCGCGAGGGCGCGGTGCCCCGCCTCGCGCAGCCTTTTGAGCGTGCGGGCCGCGGCGTCGAGGAACCAGTCGGCGGTGCCGCAGCACAGGATCAGCTGGTCCGTGAGCGTCAGCGCGACCTCGGCGGACCGGTCGAGCCGCAGCGGTGACCAGTCGGTGAGCACGAAGGAGTAGTACGGCGCCGTCTGGGCCAGCACCCGGGCGTACTCCTGGGCGTGCACGGGGTTGGAGTTGTAGTGGCCCGCGCGGTGCGCGATCACTTCGAGCCCGGAGTCGAGGCGGGTGGTGCGGGCGCTGATGTCCTCGTAGGCGGCGTCGGGCGGCAGGGCCGCGAGATCGCGCAGCGTGGCCTGGTTGCGGGAGGTCAGGAACGAGTCGAGGGCTCCCTCAGAGGCGGCTCCGTCGAGGGCCAGCACGGGCTCGCCGCGGACGGCGGCGAGCAGCGATCCGAGCACCATCGTCGTCGTGGCCCGCCCGCTGTAGTGGTAGGCGCCCACGAGGGTGATGCGCCGGCCGCGCAGCAGCGGTACCCGCAGCGGCCCCAGGCGGGCCTCGCGGCCCGCGACGCCGAAGCGGGGCAGCCGGAACGCGTGGCGGGGCCGCGCGGTGGCCGGTGGCAGGGTGAGCGGGATGTCCGCCAGGGCGTGGACGGGGCTGATGGCCTGCGGCTCGGCGGGGTCCCGCGATGCCCGGGCCATGGCGATGTACCGCGCCAGGACCCCCGCGACCTCACCCGCCGTGGGGCGCTCGCCCGGATCCGGGTCGAGGCAGCGGAGCACGAGCAGCCGCAGCTGTTCCCAGGTGTCGCCCTGCCACAGGTGCATGCCCTCAGGCAGGCCCGGTATGTCCCAGCCGGCCTTGCTGCTGACGAGCTGGAGCATCTCGCCCAGCGAGCGCACGTTGTCCGCGGCGGTCGGAACGGGGCCCGTGCCCAGGTACCGCCCGTCGACGGCGCAGTCCGACAGGTCCCCGAGGACCACTGAGCGCCGCAGCACGAACACGCTGTCGGCGCTGAAGTCCGCGAGCACCAGCCCGTTGACGTGGCAGACGGCGAGCGCGCTCGCCAGATGCCAGGCGACGAGAAGTCCGGCGATCTTGTCGAACGGAGCCGTGCTGTCCAGCAGCGCCCTGCTGAAGATCTCCGAGAGGCGCGGCGGCTGCGCGTCGGGGGTGTCGGTGTCGGCGATGGGCGCCATCGCGAGCCAGGGCGGGGTCTGCTCGAGCTCGGCGGCGAGCAGCGCGGGCGCGTACTGCCCGTTCAGCCGCGTGAGCACCTCGGCCTCCACCTCGAGCAACCGGTCGTTCACCGTGGGGAGATCGGGGCGGGGAACGCGTACCACGGCGTACTGATGCTCCGGGGTCAGCGCCCGGTACACCACCGTGCGCCGCCCCCTGCGCCGCCCGACGAGTTCGTAAGGCCCCAGCTGCCGCGGGTCGTCGTCCGTCAGCGGCCCCCAGTCGTCCGCGTCGACGGTCGCCGCTTCCCGTTCGTCGCGTCCCAGGCCTGTCGGTGCTGCCTCGGCCGAGACGCCGAAGCGGGTCAGCAGCCGCCGCTCGACGCTGGTGAACGGGCGGTGCGAACCGGGGATCTGGGCGTGGCCGTCCGGGTGGGCGAGCCAGGCGGGGAAGTCCGGTGAGTTTCCCGCGAGTTGTTCCAGGCGGCGCCCGATGCTGCGGCCCGTTCTGAGGAGTTCGGCATGCGGCACCGCGTCGAGGAGCACCGCCTTGGACTCGTCGGAGAAGTCGAAGATGCGGTGCTTGGCGGGCAGCGGCCCCGGCACGGGGGCGGGGCGCGGCCGGATGAGGCCGCCGAGGAAGACCTCCGCGAGATGCGAGGTGCGCGCCGGCCACGGCACCGAAGTCTGCACGAGCCGCATCACGGGCACCGACAGCGGGGAGACGGCCGCCAGATGGGCCGCGAGCCGGTACGCCTCCGGAGTGGCCGCGTCCCGGAAGTGCTGGGCGCTGTGCAGATCGCGGGAGGCGGTGACGGCGGCGTACCGGCTGGGTCGGACGAGCAGCGGCAGCTCCACGGTGGCGCCGGGCGAGGCGAGCAGGTGGGCCCAGTCCCGCAGCGCGGCGGCCGTCGGCTCCAGGACCGGCACGCGTACGCCCTCGAAGCGTGCGAGGTCCGGCGGCAGTACCCGGTCGGTGATCTCCCAGGAGGTGTTGGCGCCGCCGACCCGCCGGGTGGTGGCCTGCCAGCGCTCGGCGTGGATGCCGGACGCCTCCCACATCTCCGGCGGCAGGGTGTGCAGCAGGGCGACGGGACCTCGGGCGGCCCACGAGGCGAGCAGTTCGTGCATCGCGCCGTGGCGCCAGGCGGCTCCCATGCCGTCGCTGACGACCAGGACGAGGGTGCGCCCGGAGGGGTCGTTGACCGTGCTCAGCGGCAGCGGGGCGCTGTCGTGCTGGAACGGCCGGGCGCGCAGTCGGGGTTCACGGGCGGCACGGGTGTCGAGACCGAGGACGCGGGTGGTCGCGAAGGCACCCAGGCGTTCGAGCAGGGTGCGCAGTTCGGCGCCCAGCCGGTGCCACAGCAGCATCGACATGCCGTCGTCGACGAGCAGCACCAGGTTCAGCCAGCGCTCCTGCACCGGCCGCTGCACCACGTCGGGCAGCCGGGTCTCGGCCAGCTCGGTGGCGGTGCGCTCCTCGTCGATCTCCAGGTGGTGCCTGCTGGCCAGGCGGCGGCGCAACGGCCGCAGCGCGCGGCCCAGTTCGAGCTCGTCGCCCAGGGCCTTGCCCTCGGGGACCCGCAGCGGCAGCGCCCTGCGGGGGTGCTCCGGCTCGGGCCGGCGCAGCCGCACGTCCGGGGCCTGCGGTGCCTGGCGGGCCGCCGCGTACAGGGAGGGCGCGGTGAGGTCGGGCAGATCCGGGTCGTCGGGCTCCGGGGGCGGCTGCGGCGCGGGCTGCTCGTCGGGCTGGGGAGCGGCGGGCGGCGGCGGGGGCTCCTGGGCGGCGCGCAGCCCCCGGGCCAGCGGTGCGGACGGGGTTGCGGGCAGCCGACGGGCGAGCCAGAGCACGTCGAGCACCTGGTCCGCGTCCAGGTCCTGCCCGCACGCGCCGAGCACCCGCAGCGCCTCGGCGAGACGCTCACCGCCGCCCGCCATGGTCACAACGCCCCGGTGAGCTGGTGCAGTACGGCGTCGAGGAGGCCCTCCGCGTCCAGGTCGACGCCTCCGGCGCGCAGGAAGACGGCGTTGAGCAGCTGGTCGGTGGCGAGTTCACCGGGGGCGCGGCGGCGCAGGAAGGCCTCCAGCAGATCGTCGGCCTCCCGCAGCGCGTCCTCGCCGAGGTGGGCGGCGACGATGGCGCGCAGCCGCTCCTCGTCGGGTACCGGCAGCTCGAGGCGGACGCAGCGGCGCAGGAACGCGGGCGGGAAGTCGCGCTCCCCGTTGCTGGTGATGACGACGACGGGGAACTCGGCGCACTGGATCCGCCCCTGGTGCACGCGCACGGTGCCGCGATGGTCGGCGGTCTGCACGTCCACGTCGGCGATGTCTTCGGGGAGCCGGGTGAGTTCGGGGATGTCGAAGACGCCCTCCTCGAAGACGGTGAGCAGGTCGTTGGGCAGGTCGACGTCACCCTTGTCCATCTCGTCGACGAGCAGGGCGCGCGGCACGGTGGAGGCGACCAGCGCGGTGCCGAGCGGGCCGAGCCGGATGAACGTGCCGATGGACGGCTCGCGTTCGCCCCGGTCGCGGCTGAGTGTCGTCTCGCGCAGGCGGCCGATCGCGTCGTACTGGTAGAGGGCCTCGCGCACGGTCGAGCGGCTGTTGATGGGCCAGCGCAGCAGCTCGCCCAGGTTCAGCTCGTGTGCGACGGCCCGGGCGAGCGACGACTTGCCGGTGCCGGCCGGTCCCGTGACGAGCAGCGGGCGGCGCAGATGCAGCGCGGCGTTGACGACATCGGCGTGCTTCGGCTCGATCAGGTACGGCAGTTCGGGCCGCACGTTCCGCGCGGGCGTGAAGCGGCGCCAGGGCGGGGCGGAGGGAAGGGTGACGGCCCGGGGCACGCCGTCACCGCGGAAAAGACGCCAGTCGCCGGCGTCGGAAGCGGTCGTCATGCGCTCTCCTGCGGTGTCATGAGGCGGCCGGAAGCGGTCGTCATGCGCTCTCCTGTGGTCCGGGAGCGGCTCTCACGCGCTCTCCTGCGGTTCGGTCAGATGGAGGCGAGGCACTGTGCGGTCGGCGTCGGCCCAGGCGAGGACCGGACGGCCGGGGAACTCGAGGGGGTTGGCCATGGTGTTGGCGCGGTAGGAGCGCACGCCGTCGGGCAGCTCGCGGGTGGCGACCTCCGCCATGTGCCGTACGACGTGCGAGTCCTTGTCCTGCCCCCGGTCCCACACCACTACGGGTACCCCGACGGCCAGACAGACCTGCACGATGCCGTCACGAAGGCCCGGGGGCACATCGACGCAGACGCGCACCGCGTCGAGCTTCTCCATCAGCTCGTAGTAAATCTGGTTCGGATCCTTGGACGCGTCCGAGAAGACCAGGGTTGCTCCGGAGTCGAGACGGCTCCACCGGTGGCGCCAGTCGGGGAGGAAACGCTCGTGCCGGCGCAGCAGTTCCGGGCAGTGCACGACCAGCGGGAACTCCACGCCGAGCACACCGGGCACGATCTCGTCCGGCGCCCTGCCCTCCCATTCGTCGACGGGCAGGTTCAGGCTGGTGCGGTCCACCAGCACCTCCACGAGTGGGCGCTCGCCGCCCACGGAGGCCGGCCGGAGGGACTCCAGCACGCGCAGCAGTTCGCGGGCGGCCTCCGAGGCCGAGTAGGAGACGGCGGCCGCGGTCGACACCTGCCGGGGCCCCGCGCCCTCGTCGCACCAGATCCGCAGCCGGTGGCGCCCCGGCTCCGCCCGCCGCACCTCCACCAGGACCCGTACGCGCGCGGACCGCGTGCGCACCTCGCGCGCCCAGTCCTGGGCGTCGGAGCGCCGCTCGCCCAGCGCCGAGCGGGGAATGCCGAGCCGGGCGTTCACCCCGTCGGACCACATGCGCAGGCCCGCCCGCTGCGGCCCGGGGCACAGCACACTGACGTACTCCATGACGCGCAGGAGCGCCGGGACGCGTGGGCCGCCGTCGTCCGAGCGGCCGTCGCCGTGCAGCGCCTCCAGGTGGTCGAGCAGCGCGTCCAGGCTCCCTCCGCCGGGGAACGCGGCGGCCAGCGGCAGCGCCGCGCGCACCGCCTCCCCGAACCGCCCGAGCACCGCTTTGTCGACGCCGCGCAGTAGCTGGTGCAGTCGGGCGTATTCCCGCGGGGAGAGCAGCCGGGGTCCGTGCGCGAGGCGGCCGGCGGCCAGGACGCGGTCGGTCGCCGTCGCGTCCCTGCGCCGCAGGATCTCGGTGAACGCCGCCAGCGCGCGCGGATGCGTGAGCAGGAAGTCCGTGAACTCCTCGACCGTGGGCGGCGTCACCTCGCCGCCGTCCCCGACACCGCAGGCACCGGCCAGCTGCCGGGCGATGTCGCCGCGCTCGGAGGGCGACGGGAACGCGGCGTCGATGGCGTCCATGAGCAGGACGTAGGCGGGATCGTCGGAGTCGGCCGGCGCGCGTTCCTCGGCGGCGAAGGCCCCGGCGGAGCGCAGCTCGGCCTCGACGCGCTGCCAGGGGACGGCCCAGCTGCGCCGGATCAGGTGCTGGGGGCTGTGCGCGGCGTAGCCGCCGGTACGGGGGTCGCGGGGCGGCATGAAGTGCGCGACGACGAGACCGACCACGGCATTGTCCGGCGGGGACCACAGCGGGCCGCCGCTGTAGCCGGGGCCGACGGCCATGCCGGTGGCCTGCCCGTCGAGGTAACCGACGTTCCCGTCACCGGACTTGACCGTCAGATCGGCGAACGTCGCGTCGGCGCCGCTGCCGTGCCAGGCGCGTACTTCCTGTCCCGCCCGCATCGCGATCCGGCGGACCGGCGGTTCGATGGCGTCGTCCGGTGCGTCGACCCGCAGGACGGCGAGGTCGCCCAGCCATTCGTCGTCGCCCGCGCCCACCACGTCGCCGTCCCTGGTGCGCGGCGCGATCCAGTGCGCCACGCGTGCGGGATACCTGTCGTGGCCACGCGGTCCCCTGAGCTCGACGGGGAGCTCCTCGAGGCCAGGTGCGGCGGTCTCGAACAGTTCCCTGCCCAGGGCGTCATTGACGACATGGGCGCAGGTCAGCACGGTGTCATGGCCGAGGACGAGCCCCCCGCCCGCCACCTTGCCGTCGCGCGGGCGGCGTACGGACGCCACGCAGGCGACCGGGATACCCCCGTACATGGCCCCCAGGGGCCTGAACCACCCCACGGATCACTCCGCGCCCGGCGTCGCAGCACCGTCGGTGGCGGCCGTCGGCTTCCAGCTGGCGGTCACGGTGAGGTGGGCCTGCCCGCTGCCGCCGACGATCCCGAACTTGAGGTCCTGCCCGACCTGCACCCCGAAGGTCACGCTCAGCTCGCCGGGCGGCTCGGGCGCGGCCGTGACCGCGTCGTGGACCTCCTGCAGCAGCGGGCCGAGCGGCCGGAGAGCGCGGCGCAGGGTGCCGGCCGCGAAGCTCGCGACGGCCGCGCCTCCCGTGGCGACGGGCACGGCCTTCCCCATGCCCTCGGGACGGTCGTCACCGTCCGCTTCGGGCACCGCCCCGCCCTGAACGGGAGTGAGCAGGAACCTGACGGGCGTACCGTCCTCGAACTGTGCTTCCGCTGAGGTGGACACGCTCACATTGTGGCCGAGGAGGGCCCATGACAGCGGCACGTGTGCCCAACTCGGTTACCACATCGATGCATTGAGCACCGGAACCGGACAGGGCCTGTTCACGGCAGGTCTGTTCCGGACGCCCAGTTTGCGTTTCGCCCTACATTGCCCGAATTCGGGGTATTTTTCAGTGAGCCGGCGCACTTTTGGTCACGGGTTGTGCATGTATCCGGAGGCGGGGGGCAGGTGCTCCCGGCCTCCGAGAGCGACACATGTGTGACGCAGGGGCACGGAACAGGAACGGAAGGCAACACCGATCATGGCAGGACAGCAGGCACACCAGACCATTCACGTGGGCGGCGAGTGGCGCGAAGCCGTCTCCGGCGCCACGCGCGAGATCCTCGATCCCGCGGATGCCAAGCCGTTCGCCGTGGTCGCGGAGGGTGACGAGAGGGACGCGGACGCAGCCGTCGCCGCGGCCCGCCGCGCCTTCGACGAGGGCCCCTGGCCCGGCACCCCCACCGCCGACCGCGCCGCCCTCCTGCGACGCGTCGCCGACCTCCTCGTACG
This sequence comes from Streptomyces sp. NPDC048415, assembly GCF_040651675.1. Taxonomy (NCBI): domain Bacteria; kingdom Bacillati; phylum Actinomycetota; class Actinomycetes; order Kitasatosporales; family Streptomycetaceae; genus Streptomyces; species Streptomyces sp. NPDC048415. Next base: position 124,222 of record NZ_JBEZKJ010000005.1, read on the forward strand.
CGACCGCGAAACGCTCGGTCTGCTCGAAAGCCGTGACGCGGGCAAGACCCTGGAGGAGGGGCGCGTCGACATCGACTGTGTCGCCGACGCCTTCCGCTACTTCGCCGACCTCGTCGTGGGGGAGGGCGGCGGACGCGTCGTCGACGCCGGCTCGGACGACATCCACAGCGTCGTCACGCACGAGCCGGTCGGCGTCTGCGCGATGATCACCCCCTGGAACTACCCGCTCCTCCAGGCCAGTTGGAAGATCGCTCCGGCCCTCGCGGCCGGCAACACCTTCGTGATCAAACCGAGCGAGATCACCCCGCTGACGACGATTGCCCTGATCGAGCTGCTCGCCGAGGCGGGCCTGCCCGCCGGTGTCGCGGGCCTCGTCACCGGCCCCGGGCACACGGTCGGCGCCCGCCTCGCCGAGCACCCCGACGTCGACCTCGTCTCCTTCACCGGAGGTCTCATCAGCGGTACGAAGGTCGGGCAGGCCGCCGCCGCGAGCGTCAAGAAGGTCGCCCTGGAGCTGGGCGGCAAGAACCCGAACGTCGTCTTCGCCGACGCCTGCGCGACGGACGAGGGCTTCGACACCGCCGTCGATCAGGCCCTCAACGCCGCCTTCATCCACAGCGGCCAGGTGTGCTCGGCCGGCTCCCGGCTCATCGTCGAGGAGTCCGTCCGCGAACGCTTCGTCGCCGAACTCGCCCGCAGGGCCGGCCGGATCAGGCTGGGGCGCGGCACCGAGCCCGGCGTCGAGTGCGGCCCGCTCGTCTCCGAGGGACAGCGCGAGAAGACGGAGGCGTACGTCGCCTCCGCGCTGGCCGAGGGCGCGGTGCTGCGGGCGGGCGGCAAGCGGCCCGAGCCGTCCGACGTCCGGCCCGCCACCGGGTACTTCTACGAGCCGACCGTCCTCGACCAGTGCCACCGCGAGATGAGGGTCGTCCGCGAGGAGGTCTTCGGACCGGTACTGACGGTGGAGACCTTCCGTACCGAGGACGAGGCCGTCGCGCTCGCCAACGACACCGAGTACGGGCTCGCGGGCGCCGTCTGGACCGCCGAGGCGGGCCGCGCCCGCCGCGTCGCCGGACGACTGCGACACGGCACCGTCTGGATCAACGACTTCCACCCCTATCTCCCGCAGGCGGAGTGGGGCGGCTTCGGCAAGAGCGGGGTCGGACGCGAGCTGGGCCCCGCCGGTCTCGCCGAGTACCGCGAGACGAAGCACGTGTACCAGAACCTCGCGCCGAAGCCGGTGCGCTGGTTCGCCGGCTGACGCCGCTCACTCGTCCCTCCCCCCACTGCACACCGCACCTTGGAGCACCACTTCATGTCCCAGCACGAGAACACGTACGACTACGTCGTCATCGGCGGCGGCACGGCGGGCTCCGTCATCGCATCCCGCCTCACCGAGAACCCGGACGTCACCGTCGCCGTCATCGAGGGCGGCCCCAGTGACGTCGACCGCGAGGACGTCCTCACCCTGCGCCGCTGGATGGGCCTGCTCGGCGGAGAACTCGACTACGACTACCCGACGACCCGGCAGCCGCGCGGCAACTCGCACATCCGGCACAGCCGCGCCCGCGTTCTCGGCGGATGTTCGTCGCACAACACGCTGATCGCGTTCAAGCCGCTGCCCTCCGACTGGGACGAGTGGGAGGCGGCGGGCGCCAAGGGCTGGGGAGCGGTGCCCATGGAGGCGTACTACGCGCGGCTGCTCAACAACATCGTCCCGGTCGACGAGAAGGACCGCAACGCCATCGCCCGCGACTTCGTGGACGCCGCCCAGAGCGCGCTCGGCGTGCCGCGCGTCGAGGGCTTCAACCAGAAGCCGTTCACCGAGGGCGTCGGCTTCTTCGACCTGGCCTACCACCCCGAGAACAACAAGCGGTCCAGCGCCTCGGTCGCCTATCTGCACCCCGTCATGGACCAGCGGCCCAACCTGACGCTGCTGCTGGAGACCTGGGCGCACAAGCTGGAACTGGACGGGACGCGCGCGACGGGCGTGCACGTCCGCACCAAGGACGGCGAGGAGATCCTCGTACGGGCCCGCAGTGAGGTCCTGCTGTGCGCGGGTGCCGTGGACTCGCCGCGGCTGCTGCTGCACTCCGGCATCGGGCCGCGCGCCGATCTGGAGGCGCTCGGCATCCCCGTCGCGCACGACCTGCCCGGCGTCGGCGAGAACCTGCTCGACCACCCCGAGTCCGTCATCGTCTGGGAGACCAACGGCCCCATCCCGGAGAACTCCGCGATGGACTCCGACGCGGGCCTGTTCGTCCGCCGCGACCCCGAACAGGCGGGCCCGGACCTGATGTTCCACTTCTACCAGGTCCCGTTCACGGACAACCCGGAGCGGCTCGGCTACGAGCGCCCCGCGCACGGCGTCTCCATGACCCCCAACATCCCCAAGCCACGCAGCCGCGGACGGCTCTACCTGACCAGCGACGACCCGTCCGTCAAGCCCGCCCTCGACTTCCGCTACTTCACCGACGAGGACGACTACGACGGCCGTACCCTCGTCGACGGCATCAAGATCGCCCGCGAGATAGCCAAGGCCGAGCCGCTCGCCGGCTGGCTGGCGCGCGAGGTGTGTCCCGGGCCCGGCATCACGGACGACGAGGAACTCAGCGCGTACGCACGACAGGTGGCGCACACCGTGTACCACCCGGCGGGCACCTGCCGCATGGGCGCGCCCGCCGACGAACTCGCGGTCGTGGACCCCGAGTTGCGCGTCCAGGGCCTCGAGGGGATCCGGATCGCCGACGCGTCCGTCTTCCCCACCATGCCCGCCGTGAACCCGATGATCGGGGTGCTGATGGTCGGGGAGAAGTGCGCCGACCTGATCGGTGGTGGTGAGCGATGAGTACGGCACTCGAGAGCGCGACGCCCGTCTTCTCCGTCTCCCACCTGTGGAAGGTCTTCGGCCCGAAGGCCGACCGCATCCCCGCCGACCCCGGACTCGCCGCGCTCGCTCCCGCCGAGCTGCGCGCCCGCACCGGCTGTACGGCCGCCGTCCACGACGTCAGCTTCGACGTGCGCAAGGGCGAGGTCTTCGTCGTCATGGGCCTGTCCGGCTCGGGCAAGTCCACACTGGTCCGCTGTCTGACCCGGCTCATCGAGCCCACTTCCGGGGGCCTCGAGATCGACGGCGAGGACGTCCTCGCCATGGACAAGGCCCGGCTGCGCGAACTGCGCCGGCGGCGCGCCGCGATGGTCTTCCAGCACTTCGGTCTGCTGCCGCACCGCACGGTGCTCGACAACGTCGCGTACGGGCTGGAGATCCAGGGCGTCTCGCGCGCGGCGCGCCGGGAGAAGGCCACCGAGGTCGTCGCCAAGGTCGGCCTCGAGGGTATGGAGCAGCGCAAGCCCGGACAGCTCTCCGGCGGTCAGCAGCAGCGCGTCGGGCTGGCCCGCGCGCTCGCCGTCGACCCGGAGGTCCTCCTCTTCGACGAGCCGTTCAGCGCGCTCGACCCGCTGATCCGGCGCGACATGCAGGAGGAGGTCATCCGGCTGCACCGCGAGGAGGGCCGCACGATGGTCTTCATCACCCACGACCTGAACGAGGCCCTGCGCCTGGGCGACCGCATCGCCCTCATGCGCGACGGCCGGATCGTCCAGCTCGGCACGCCCGAGGAGATCGTCGGCTCACCCGCCGACGACTACGTCCGCGAGTTCGTCCGCGACGTCCCGCGCGAACAGGTCATGACCGTCCGTACGGCGATGCGGGCCGCGTCCGGGGAGGAGGCGGGCCGGGGGCCGGCCCTGACCCCGGACGCGACCGTCTCGACGGCCATCGAGGCAGTGGCCCGCGCGGGCACCCCGGCCCGCGTACTGGACAGCGGCCGCTGCGTCGGAGTCGTGGACTCGGCAACACTGATCAACGTCGTAGCCGGAGTAACCCCAGCCACCGACACCACCGACACCACCGACACCACGGACACACCGGCCCACCCGGCAGGGGAACCCCAGATACCTGCGGGCAGTCGTGCCGCAGGGGCGGCACGGGTGGGCGCAGGCGACACCCGGCAAGCGCCGGTCAGCGACAGCCAAGGCACGAGCAGCACCGGCCGGGCACCGGTCGGCGACGGTCAAGGCCCCGCCGGCACGGGCCCCGCGCCGGTTGGCGACAGTCAAGGCCCCGCCGGCACGGGCCCCGCGCCGGTCGGCGACAGCCAAGGCCAAGGCCCCGCCGGGACCGCCCCCGCGCCGGTCGGTGACACCCGAGCCGGGGGCGCGCCCGGCGCAGGCGCAGGCGAGGGGGTGGTCTGATGGCTAGCGTCACCGCGCCCGTCGGTCATAACGGCCTGGCCGCCCGGGCCACGTCGCTCGTCCGCCAACGAGCCGTGGCCAAGCTCCTCCTGCTCGCCCTCGCGGCAGCCGTCCTCGTGCCGATCCTCAACTCCCGTTGGGCCAGCGGCACATGGCCAGGCGCCCTGACCGTCGACCTCAGCCAACCCCTCGGCAGGGCCAGCGGCTGGATCATCGACAACCGGGACAGCCACCCGCTGTTCCTGTACTTCTTCGGCTACCTCAGCAACGCCGTCGTCCTCTCCGTGCGCGCCGTCTATCTGGTGCTGCTCGGCGCGGGCTGGGCCGGCGTGACAGCGGTCGCGGCACTCGTGGCATGGCGGGCCGCAGGCGTACGCCTCGCCCTCGGGACCGCCGCCGCCTTCCTCGCCTGCGGACTGCTCGGCATGTGGGTGCCCACCATGCAGACGCTCGCCCTCATGGTGGTCGCAGTGATCGCGTCCGTCGTACTGGGCGCACTGCTCGGCCTCGCGGCGGGCCTGTCCGACCGCACGTACCGCGCGCTGCGGCCCGTCCTGGACACCATGCAGGTGCTCCCGGCGTTCGCGTACCTGCTCCCCGTCGTCCTGGTCTTCGGCATCGGCGTCCCCGCGGCGGTGCTCGCCACCGTCGTCTACGCCGCCCCGCCCATGGCCCGTCTCACCGCGCTAGGCCTGCGCGACGCCGACGCGGGCGTGATGGAGGCCGTCGCCTCGCTCGGCGCCACGGCCCGCCAGCGCCTGCTCACCGCCCGCCTCCCGCTGGCCCGCAAGGAACTCCTCCTCGGCCTCAACCAGACGATCATGATGGCGCTGTCCATGGCCGTCATCGCCTCCGTGATCGGCGCGGGCGGCCTCGGTGACCGCGTCTACCAGGCCCTCGCTTCCGTCGACGTGGGCGCCGCGCTCGCCGCCGGCATCCCGATCGTGCTGCTCGCGGTCGTCCTGGACCGGGTGACCGGAGCGGCGGGGGAGCGGCTCGGCGCCCATGACGACGCAGCGAAGGCCCCGGCATGGGCGTACGCGGCCGTCGCGGCCGTCGCCGTCGCGGTCACCGGACGCCTCACCGGCCGCCTCGACTGGCCCGAGTCGTGGATGGTGAACATCGCCGAGCCGGTGAATCACGTGGTCGACTGGATGACGGGCCACCTCTACTCCGGCGTCCCCTACATCGGCGGCACAGCCGACTGGGCAGGGCACTTCACGACCTGGCTCCTGGACCCGCTGCGGGACGGCCTGCAGTGGCTGCCCTGGTGGTCGGTCCTGCTGATCGTCGCCGCCCTCGCCTGGCTGATCGGCACCTGGCGCACCGCGCTCACCGCCGTCCTCGCGATGGCCGCCATCGGTGTGCTGGGCGTCTGGAAGCCGTCGCTGGACACGCTGTCGCAGGTGCTCGCGGCGGTCGTCGTGACCCTCGTCCTGGGTTTCGCGACCGGTATCGCGGCCGCGCGCAGCGAGCGGATCGAGCGCCTGCTGAGGCCCGTACTGGACGTCTTCCAGACCATGCCGCAGTTTGTGTATCTGATCCCGGTGGTGGCGCTGTTCGGCGTGGGCCGCGCGCCCGCCGTGGCCGCCGCCGTCGTCTACGCCCTGCCCGCCGTCGTCCGTATCACCACCCAGGGCCTGCGCGCCGTCGACCCGGCCGCACTGGAGTCGGCCCGCTCGCTCGGCGCGACCAGCGGGCAGCAACTGCGCCAGGTCCAGCTGCCGTTGGCCCGCCCCGCGCTGCTCCTCGCCGTCAACCAGGGCGTCGTACTCGTCCTCGCCGTCGTCATCATCGGCGGTCTCGTCGGCGGCGGCGCCCTCGGCTACGACGTCGTCTTCGGCCTCGCCCAGGGCGACCTGGCGACCGGCCTGGTCGCCGGAGCCGCCATCGTCTGCCTCGGCCTGATGCTCGACCGGGTGACCCAGCCGACGCAGCGCCGCGCGAAGAAGGGAGCGTGACATGCGACTTCGTACGACTTCCATGGCGGCCGGGGCATCGGCCCTCCTGCTGCTGACCGGCTGCGGCGCCGCCGACATGACCAAGCAGGCCTCGCCCTTCGCCAACGCCCAGGGCGCGAAGACGGTGACCCTGTCCGTGCAGTCGTGGGTCGGCGCGCAGTCCAATGTGGCCGTCGCGCAGTACCTGCTCGAACACGAGCTGGGCTATCGCGTCGACACCGTCCAGGTCGACGAGGTCCCCGCCTGGGACGCGCTCAGCCAGGGCCGCGTGGACGCCATCCTGGAGGACTGGGGCCACCCCGACCAGGAGAAGCGGTACGTCGAGGACAAGAAGACGATCGCGCCCGGCGGGCAGCTGGGCGTCACCGGCCACATCGGCTGGTACGTCCCGACGTACTTCGCCAAGCAGCACCCCGACGTCACCGACTGGAAGAACCTCGACAAGTACGCGGACCAGCTGCGCACGGCCGAGAGTGGCGGCAAGGGCCAGCTCCTCGACGGTTCCCCGTCCTACGTCACCAACGACATGGCCCTGGTGAACAACCTGCACCTGAACTACCAGGTGGTGTTCGCCGGTTCGGAGGCCGCGCAGATCACCCAGATGAAACAGTTCGCCAAGGAGAAGAAGCCCTTCCTGACGTACTGGTACTCACCGCAGTGGCTGTTCAAGAAGGTGCCCATGACGGAGGTGAAGCTCCCGGCCTACAAGGACGGCTGTGACGCCGACGCCAAGAAGGTCGCCTGCGCCTATCCGCACACCCCGCTCCAGAAGTACCTCAACGCGGACTTCGCGAAGAGCGGCGGCAAGGCGGCCGCCTTCCTGAAGAACTTCAAGTGGACCACCGAGGACCAGAACGAGGTCTCCCTGATGATCGCCAACGACAAGCTGACGGCTCAGGAGGCGGCGAAGAAGTGGGTGGACAGCCACGCGTCGACATGGCGCACGTGGCTGCCGTAACCCCCCGAGTCGCTACCGCTGCATCGACAGCGACCGCTACTGCCGCTGCCTCAGATCCGCGGCGATCCCCCGCAGCGCCTCCGCGGCCCGGCGCTGCAACCCCGGCCCGAACGTGATCCGGGTGGCCCCTCGCTCACCGAGCGCCTCGAGCGAGGGGCCGTCGGGCGGTGCGAACACATTGACCGGCCCCTGGATCCCGGCCCGCAGCAGGGGCAGTACGTCGACGGGGGCGCCGATCGGATACACGCAGTCGGCGCCTGCGGCGACGTACAGCGCGGCGCGCTCGATGGCCCGCTCGGGATCCGTGACGCCCCGCAGGAAGGTGTCGACGCGGGCGTTGACGAAGAGCGCGTCACCCGCGGCGGCCCGCACCTCGGCGAGCCAGTCGGCGTGCCGCGCGGGCTCCTTGAGGACGCCATCGGCGGAGTCCTCGAGGTTGCAGCCCACCGCCCCCGCCTCCAGCAGCCGTTCCACCAGTTCCTTGGCGCCGAGCCCGTATCCGCCCTCGACGTCCGCGGACACGGGCACGTCGACGGCCCCTGCGATCCGGGCGACGGCGGCGAACATCTCGTCGGCGGGCGTGGCCCCGTCCTCGTATCCGAGCGAGGCGGCGGCCCCCCGGCGCTGGGCGTGGCGAGCGCCGGGAACCCGGCCTCCGCGAACACCCGCGCGCTCGCGGCGTCCCACGGGCCGGGCAGGATGAGCGGGCCGCCCGGCACGCGGCCACGGTGCAGCGCGCGGAACGTCTCGGCCTTGTTCACCATTGCGTGCTCCCCGGTGTGATCCGCCGGGCGACCATCAGCCGGTTCCAGCCGTTGATGACGGTGATCAGCCCGATGAGATGGGCGAGCCGGGCGTCGTCGAAGTGCCTGGCCGCCCGCTCGTACACCGCGTCCGGGACGAAGCCGTCCGTGAGGCGGGTGACGGCCTCGGTGAGCGCGAGCGCCGCCCGCTCGCGCTCGCTGTAGACGTCCTCGGCCTCCTCCCACGCGGTGAGGAGCTGGATCCGGTCCTCCTCGACCCCCTGCTCGCGGGCGATCTTCAGATGCATGTCGAGGCAGAACGCGCAGTGGTTGAGCTGGGACGCGCGGATCTGGACCAGCTCGGCGAGTCCGGGGTCGCCGAGGCCCTTCTTCGCGGCGGCGCTCAGGGCCCGCATCGCGGTGCGCACCCCGGCGTCGAGATGAGTGGTGCGCGCCGTCACTTGTGCTGCCCCGCCTGGTAGTGGCCGGGCACCATACGGCAGCTCACGCCGAACCGGTTCCACGCGTTGATCACCGTGATCGCGGCGATCAGCTGGGTCAGCTCGCCCTCCTCGAAGTGCTCGGCGGCGTGCTCGTACACCTCGTCCGGCACGAAGCCGTCCGTCAGGACCGTGACCGCCTCGGTCAGCTCGAGCGCCGCGAGCTCCTTTCGCGTGTAGAAGTGCTTCGACTCCTCCCACGCGCTGAGCTGCACGATCCGTTCGACGCTCTCGCCCGCCGCGAGCGCGTCCTTGGTGTGCATGTCGAGGCAGAACGCGCAGTGGTTGAGCTGCGAGGCGCGGATCTTCACCAGCTCCAGGAGGGCGGGGTCCACGCCCTGACGGGCCGCCGCGTCGAGTCTGACCATGGCCTTGTACACGTCCGGGGCGAGCTTGGCCCAGTGCAGCCGGGGGGTGTGCTCGGGGGCGTACTTCGGGGTCGGGTCGGTGCGCGTCGTCGTGGCGGTCGTATCGGTCGTCGTATCGGTCATGTGTAGGGACCCTACGAGCAAAGCAGCCCAGGAGTATGGTCCATTTCCATGGCTAAATCATGGGCCACTTTGGGGGTCGACCTTCATGTCGAACCGACCGGACCTGGCGTCCGCAAAGGGCTGACGGACGCGCTGCGCGAGGCCGTACGCGGCGGCCGGCTCGCCCCCGGAACCCGCCTGCCGTCGTCCCGCTCGCTCGCCGCCGACCTGGGCATCGCCCGCAACACGGTCGCCGACGCGTACGCCGACCTGGTCGCCGAGGGCTGGCTCACCGCACGCCAGGGCTCCGGCACGCGCGTGGCCGAGCGGACGGTCACACGGCCGGCCCCGGAGTCGGCGCCGCGCGGACGCGAACGGGCGCGCCCCGCGTACGACCTCGTCCCCGGCAGCCCGGACCTCGCCGCCTTCCCGCGCACCGAGTGGCTCAAGGCGGCCCGCCGCGCGCTGACCGCCGCGCCGTACGACGCCCTCGGCTACGGCGACCCGCGCGGCCGCCCCGAACTGCGCACCGCCCTCGCGAGCTACCTCTCCCGCGCCCGGGGCGTCCGGGCCGACCCGGACCGCATCGTGATCTGCTCCGGCTTCGCGGACGGCCTGACGCTGCTGGGAGCGGTCCTGCGCGCGCGTGCTCTGCGCTCACTGGCCGTGGAGTCCTACGGCCTCGACGTCCACTGGAACCTGCTGCACCGCGCGGGCCTGCGCACGACGCCACTCCCCTTCGACGACCTCGGCACGCGCACGGACGAGGTGAGGGGCATGCGGGCCGTTCTGCTGACGCCCGCCCACCAGTTCCCCATGGGGGTGCCGCTCCACCCGGACCGGCGGGCCGCCGTCGTCGACTGGGCCCGCCGTACCGGGGGTCTGATCCTGGAGGACGACTACGACGGCGAGTTCCGCTACGACCGTCAGCCGGTCGGCGCGCTCCAGGGTCTGGACCCCGACCACGTCGTCTACCTGGGCACCGCCAGCAAGTCCCTCGCCCCCGCCCTGCGCCTGGGCTGGCTGGTCCTGCCCCCGTCCCTCGCCGCCGAAGTCACCTCGCTCAAGGGCGGCGGAGGGTGGTCCACCGGCGCGCTGGACCAGCTGACCCTCGCCGAATTCCTCACCTCCGGCGCCTACGACCGCCATGTGCGCGCCGCCCGCCTCCGCTACCGCCGTCGCCGGGACGCCCTCGTCGCCGCCCTGGCCGCCCGCGCACCGGAGGTCCACGCCACCGGCATCGCGGCCGGCCTGCACGCCGTCCTGCGACTTCCCCCCGGCACGGAACAGTCGGTGGTCCAGGCGGCCGCCTGGCAGGGCCTGGCCCTGCACGGCCTGTCGCGCTACCGCCACCCCGACGCGGACATGGCTTCGCCCGACGCACTGGTCGTGGGCTACGGCACGCCACCGGACCACGCGTGGTCCGGTGCCCTGGACGCGTTGTGCAGGGCGCTGCCATGAGGGCTTGTTGCAGCCCGTCCGGCGTTTGAGGACGAGCGCGAAGCGCGATACGGGGGTCTGGGGGGCGGAGCCCCCCAGTACGGGACGGGTAGGGGCGGCGGGGGCGAAAAACGCCTTACGGCGCCCCCTCGGCCGGCGCCTCCCCGAACCGCGCCAGCGCCAACGCCCCCACCACCGCCACCGCGAACCCGAGAACCGCCAGCCACGCCAGCCCCTCCCGGGTCCGGTCACCCAGCCACACCACTCCCACCACCGCGGGCCCGATCGTCTCCCCGATGACCAGCCCGGCGGTAGCCGTGGTCACCGACCCCCGCTGCAAGGCCGTCGTGAGGAGCACAAACGCCGCCCCTCCACCGACGAGCAGCGCGTACGTCGCCGGATTGCTCAGCAGCGCCCCCGGATCGAGGTCGTCGATCAGCCGCACCGCCACCTCGACCACCCCGAACCCGAACCCGGCCCCCAGGCCCAGGGCGAGCGCCCGCCCCCGCTCCGGCAACCGCCCGCCCACCAGCCCCAACAGCAGCACCAGGACGGCGGTCCCCAACATCGCGTACTTCAACGCCATGGACCCCGCCCGGTCCCCCTCCGTCCCGGACGCCAGCCCCAGCATCGCGAGGCCCGCGCACACCACGCCCACCGCTCCCCACTCGACCCGGCTCAGCCGCACCCGCAGCAGCCGCGCCGCCACCACCGCCGTCACGGCGAGGCTCGCGGCGAGCGCCGCCCCGACCGCGTAGATCGGAATCGACCGGAGCGCGGCGATCTGCAGCAGGAACCCGACCCCGTCGAGCGCGAGCCCCGCCAAGTACCGCCACTGCCGCAGCGCCCGCAGCAGCAGCGCCGCGTCCCCGCCCGGCCCGCTGTCGGCCGCCGCGCGCGCGGCCATCGCCTGCAACACCGTCGCCGTACCGAAACAGACCGACGCACCAAGGGCGCACACCATTCCAAAGAGCACGAAGTGACTGTAGGGGACGGCACATCGCGGGGGGCCACCGCGTGCCGTGCCGCGAGCGATCTCTAACCTGATCACCTTCAGTAAGAAAATGATCTGCACGGAACAGCGAAACAGCGGAACAAGCGGGGGATCGGAACATGGCAGACACGCGACGCCAACTGCGCTCGGGCACGGTCGTACTCGGCGGCATGGGACTCCTCGCGGCGGCCCTCACCGCCTGCTCCTCGGACCCCGACAAGCGCTGCGTCGACCGCGACAGCTACAACCTCACCAAGGGCTACAAGGTCGTCGCCGACAAGAACTGCAATTCCACCAAGGTGTCGGTCAACGGCAGTTGGTACTACGGCGGCAAGAAGAAGAGCGGCTGGGCCGACGGCGGCTCCTTCACCAGGCCCAGCAAGGGATCCAGCGGCAGCTCCGGCGGCAGCCACAGCGGCGTCCACCGGGGCGGCTTCGGCAGCGGCAAGGGCAGCTCCGGCGGCTGAACACGACGCAACGCATCCGCCGAAGCCGACCAGGAAACCCGCGCCCATGGAACGCCGCACCATCGACCCCCGCCCCGGCTGGCAGCAGACAGTCGAGGAGCAGGGCCTCATCTACCCCCTCACCCGCTACCCCGACGACTCCCTGCGTCCCTACTGGGACGAGAGCGCGTACTACGTCTTCTCGCTCCGCGAGGTGGAGGCGCTGGAGGAGGTCGTCGAGGAGCTGCACCGCATGTGTCTGGCGGCGGCCGAGCACATCGTCACCGCGGACCGCTTCGCCGACCTCGGCATCACCGACCCGCGCGTCGCGGAACTCGTCACCGAGGCCTGGCGCCGCCGCGCCGAACTGCCGTCCCTCTACGGCCGTTTCGACCTCCGCTACGACGGCACGGGCCCGGCGAAGCTCCTCGAGTACAACGCCGACACCCCGACCTCGCTCGTCGAGGCGGCGAGCCCGCAGTGGTTCTGGATGGCGGACCGCTTCCCCGGCGCCGACCAGTGGAACTCCCTGCACGAGCGCCTCGTCGCCGCCTGGAAGAGACAGGCCGCCCTGCTGCCGCCCGGCAATCCCCTCTACTTCGCACACTCCTCGGCCGACGAACTCGGCGAGGATCTGATGACGGTCGCCTACCTCAAGGAGACGGCGGAACAGGCGGGCCTCGACACCGACTGGATCTCCATGGAGGAGATCGGCTGGGATCCCCTCTCCGGCCGCTTCGTCGACAACCAACTCCGCTTCATCCGCAGCTGTTTCAAGCTCTACCCCTGGGAGTGGCTCACCACCGACCGCTTCGCCGACCATGTCCTGGACACCCTCGACAACGGCGGCGGCACCGGGACCACCCTGTGGATAGAGCCCGCCTGGAAGATGCTCCTGTCCAACAAGGCACTCCTCGCCATCCTCTGGGAGCTCTACCCGGACCACCCGAACCTCCTCCCCGCCTATCTCGACGGCCCACACGAGCTGGCGCGCACGACGGGCTACGTCGCCAAGCCCCTCCTCGGCCGGGAGGGCGCGGGCGTGACGATCCACGCACCGGGCGCGACCCCCGTCGTACGCGACGAGGAAGACCCGTGCTGCTACCAGGAGTTGGCGCCCCTGCCGTCCTTCGACGGCAACCGTGTCGTCCTCGGCGCCTGGGTCGTCGAGGACGAGTCGGCGGGCCTCGGCATCCGCGAGTCCTCCGGCCCGATCACGGACGAGTACGCCCGCTTCCTGCCGCACGTGATCCTCTAGGCGCCCAGGACACCGCGCAGCTGCGCCAGCCCCCAGTCCAGGTCCTCCTTGCTGATGACCAGGGGTGGGGCGATCCGGATCGTGACACCGTGGGTGTCCTTGACGAGGACGCCGCGGTCCATCAGCTTCTCGGAGATCTCCCGGCCGGTGCCGTACTCGGGGGCGATGTCGACGCCCGCCCACAGCCCACGCCCGCGCACCTCGGTGACATGGCCCGTGCTCGTCAACAGGCCCAGCTCGTGGTGCAGATGGTCGCCGAGCTCGGCGGCCCGCCGCTGGTACTCGCCCGACCGCAGCATCGCGATCACCTCCAGCGCCACCGCACAGGCCAGCGGATTCCCCCCGAACGTCGACCCGTGCTCACCGGGCCGGAACACCCCGAGCACCTCGCGGCCGGCCACCACCGCCGACACGGGAACGATCCCGCCTCCCAGCGCCTTGCCCAGCACATACACATCCGGCACCACCCCCTCGTGCTCGCATGCGAAGGTCTTCCCCGTCCTGCCCAGACCCGACTGGACCTCATCCGCGATGAACAGCACGTTCCGCTCGCGGGTCAGCTCCCGCACCCCCGCCAGATAACCGGGCGGCGGCACCAGCACCCCCGCCTCGCCCTGGATCGGCTCCAGGAGCACGGCGACCGTCTCCTCGGTCACCGCCTCCCGCAGCGCCGCCGGATCCCCGTACGGCACGATGTCGAATCCCGGCGTGTACGGCGCGAAGTCCGCCCGCGCCTCCGGGTCCGTGGAGAAGCTGATGATCGTGGTCGTACGGCCGTGGAAGTTGTCGCTCGCCACGACGATCCTCGCCCTGCCGTCCGGGACGCCCTTGACGCGGTACCCCCACTTCCGGGCGGTCTTCACCGCGGTCTCCACCGCCTCCGCGCCCGTGTTCATCGGCAGCACCATCTCCATGCCGCACAGCGCCGCAAGCTCCCGGCAGAAGTCCGCGAACCGGTCGTGGTGGAACGCCCGCGACGTCAGCGTCACCCGCTCCAGCTGCGCTCTGGCCGCGTCGATCAGCCGCCGGTTGCCGTGGCCGAAGTTCAGCGCCGAGTATCCGGCCAGCAGGTCGAGGAAGCGGCGCCCCTCGACATCCGTCATCCAGGCCCCGTCCGCCGTCGCCACGACGACCGGCAGCGGGTGGTAGTTGTGCGCGCTGTGCGCCTCGGCCGACGCGATGAGCTTGTCGGTGATGCTCACGGGCTCTCCGTTTCCTGCGGCACAGGTCGGGTGTGTGGCCTCTTTCCTATCGTCGCTCGCATGGTGGACCAGGGAACCCCGCGATCCGGCGCGCCCGGTAGGCTGACCGGCGGGGCCGTGACTGGCGCGCTGGGATGGGACCGACCATCGGGGAGCGGCACCCGTAAGTGTGTGCCGTGCGCCTGGGCCGACCCGTGAACGCCGAACGCCACGTCCGGAGGCCGTCATGCCAGAGCCCCTTTCCACCGAGTCCACCGCCTTCCGCAGCGCCCTTGACGTGATCCGGGCCGTGGAGCCCCGCGTCGCCGACGCCATCGGCCAGGAAGTCGCCGACCAGCGCGACATGCTCAAGCTGATCGCCTCCGAGAACTACGCCTCCCCGGCCACGCTGCTGGCCATGGGCAACTGGTTCAGCGACAAGTACGCCGAGGGCACCGTCGGCCGCCGCTTCTACGCCGGTTGTCGCAACGTCGACACCGTCGAGGCCCTCGCCGCCGAGCACGCCCGTGAACTCTTCGGCGCCGAGCACGCCTACGCCCAGCCGCACTCCGGCATCGACGCCAACCTCGTCGCCTTCTGGGCCGTCCTCGCCGCCCGTGTCGAGGCTCCCGCCCTGCAGAAGGCCGGCGTCCGCAACGTCAACGACCTCTCGGAGGCCGACTGGGCCGAGCTGCGCCAGGCCTTCGGCAACCAGCGCATGCTCGGCATGTCCCTGGACGCCGGTGGCCACCTCACCCACGGCTTCCGCCCCAACATCTCCGGCAAGATGTTCGATCAGCGCTCCTACGGCACCGACCCCGCCACCGGCCTCATCGACTACGAAGCCCTGCGCACCTCCGCCCGTGAGTTCAAGCCGCTGATCATCGTCGCCGGCTACTCCGCCTACCCCCGCCTGGTGAACTTCCGCCTCATGCGGGAGATCGCCGACGAGGTCGGCGCCACGCTGATGGTCGACATGGCGCACTTCGCCGGTCTGGTCGCCGGCAAGGTCCTCACCGGCGACTTCGACCCCGTCCCGCACGCCCAGATCGTCACCACCACCACGCACAAGTCGCTCCGCGGCCCGCGCGGCGGCATGGTCCTGTGCGACGAGACCCTCGCCGAGCAGGTCGACCGCGGCTGCCCGATGGTCCTCGGCGGTCCTCTCCCGCACGTCATGGCCGCCAAGGCCGTCGCGCTCGCCGAGGCCCGCCGCCCCGAGTTCCGCGACTACGCCCAGGCCGTCGTCGACAACTCCCGCGCCCTCGCCGAGGGCCTGATGCGCCGCGGCGCCACGCTGGTCACCGGCGGCACCGACAACCACCTCAACCTGATCGACGTCGCCTCCTCCTACGGCCTCACCGGCCGCCAGGCCGAGTCCGCGCTTCTCGACTCGGGCATTGTCACCAACCGCAACTCCATCCCCGCCGACCCGAACGGCGCCTGGTACACCTCCGGCATCCGCATCGGCACGCCCGCGCTGACCACTCGCGGTCTCGGGACGACCGAGATGGACGAGATCGCCGGTCTCATCGACCGCGTCCTCACCGCCGCCGAGCCGGGCACCACCGCCAAGGGCAGCCCGTCCAAGGCCCAGCACGTCCTGGACGCGAAGATCTCCGACGAGATCGCCCACCGCGCGACCGACCTGCTCATCCCCTTCCCGCTCTACCCGGAGATCGACCTCGGCTGACGCCCGACCGGGGTGCCTGCGCACCCCACTGGCGGCTACAAGTCGATCAGCTCCTGTCGTGGTTCCCGTGGCGGTCCGGCATCCTCACGCCGGGCCGTCACGCGGCGTATCAGGCGTGTGGCACCGACACCGAGGACCAGCCCCGCCGCCAGCCCGGTCATCGCCCACCTCGCGTGCTCCGCCGCAGCGGGTTTCGGGACACTCGCCGGTGCGCCCACCGAGCCGAACAGATCCCGCCGCTCCTCCAACTGGTCGAACACCGAGCGCGGTGCCCGGTGCCAGCGGATGTCGTCGTCCGCCACGTCGGGCGAGGGATCCGACCGCACCCAGGGTGTGCCGTCCGCCGCGAGGAACACTTGGTCCTCGCGCTCGATGACGACATCGCCGCCGGGCGCCCCCGTGGTCCGAGGCCAGCCTCCGACCCCGGTCAGCCCCCAGATCACCGTGGCCCGCACCCGCGGGTAGCGGCCCGCCGCCCACGCCTCGGGGACCCTCTCCGTCCCCGTGTATCTGGGCGTCAGCAGGCGCCAGAGCCGTACGAAGTCCGGCTGCCCGGCGTGCAGGACGGTTGTCCGCCCCGTGTCACCGGCGATGACCAGGGCCAGATCCGGGGTGTCGGCCTTCGCGTACCGACTGGTGCCCGCTGAGGCGTGGGCTCCCGGTGCACCGAGCGCGACCGGCGCCACGGAAACCAGAAGCAGGAGCCACAGCCTCGCTCGTCCGATCTGGAACCTCATCCATCCCCCTCATGCGTTCCGCCCACAGCCGTCACCCCTCTTGCGTCCCCCCACAGCCGTCACCCCTCATGCGTCCCCCTTCGTCCCGCCAGCACCTCACACGTCCCGCAGCTCCTGGCGGGGCCCCGTCCCGTGCTCCCGCCTGCCGAGTAGCCGATGTGCCGGAATCCCGGCGATCAGCGGCCGCAGCAGCAGGGCCAGCACAGCCCCGGCCGCCGCCCCCGGTATCGCCCACCACCAGTCGGTGTCGTCGTCGGCCGTGGCACGCGCCGCGGTCGTGGTGCGGGGTTGTTCGGCAGGCGCGGGTGCGGTGCTGGAATCCTCCGGCGTCTGCCACGGGGCCGGGAAGATTCCCCCGCCGGCCTCGGGCGACGGCTTGCCCAGTACGCCGAGCTTCTTGAACAGGGCCCGCACCTGGGCCGGGTGTTCGGCCTTGTGCCAGTAGCCGTTCATGCTCGGCAGGTCTGTCGTCGTGTGTATCCAGACGTCCTTGCTCCTCGGCGAGTCCGGATAGACGCGGTCGACCCGCCACGGCGACACGTCATGGACCAGCCACGTGACATTGAGCTGATGTCCGGCGGCGCCCAGCCCCGGCGGCTCCTCCCGCGTGCCCGAGCCCGGCTCGCCCAGCAGACGCATCAACTCCCCGTACTCCTCGTCCGAGTAGTACAACGCCGCGCTCTGCGCGCTCTCCGGCGAGACCACCAGGACACTTGTCGGGCCGCCGGCCATCGCGGACGGTGCCCCCAGCAGCACCGCCGCGAAGGCAATCGCCAACGCCCCTGTCACCGCGAGCAGTTCACGAAGTCTGCGCATCCGAACCCCCAACCAGCCGGCCGATCCACGTGCGGCCCGCCCGCACGCCGTGTGTCACTTCTGGTACACCGCTCGACCCGCCGGGGTTCCCACTCGGCACCGACCAGAATTCCGGCCGACTCCGGGACTTAGCCGCCGCCGGTTCAGCGACCTCGCTTTCGCTCGTCCAGCGACTTCGCTATCTCCACGGCCCGCGCCTTCGACGGCACTCCCTCGAGCCGCAGGGTCACCTCGCCCCCCTGCATCCACAGCAGCGTGGGCCCCGCGGTCCGCTCCGAGCGGGTGAAGCGGTCGCCGTCCGGGTCGATGAGCCAGAAGCTCAGCAGGTGCGGCTTCGGAAACCACAGCGCCTGATCGCTGTAGTCCTCGGCTCCGCCCAGTGGCACCCACTCCGGCGGCTCCCGCACCGTCTTGGCGAAGCCGATGTCCAGGTGCGCCGGATACTCGTCCAGCCGGACCGTGCGCCCGTGCTCGCGCCAGCACAGGCTCATCAGGAGCCGCCCCTTCGGCTCGCGTGTCACCGTCACCGCGTCCGGCACCCCCAGGGTGTCGGGCACGAGGGGCGCGAACCCGGCCCGCCGCCCGGCCTCGGCCGGCGTCAGCGACGGCCCACACCCCGGCACCCGTGCCCCGGGCGAGGGCACCGCCGACGGGTCGTAGCGCACCTCGACCCCGCCGAAGCCGAACCAGTCGACGACCGCGGCGCGCACCGGAGGCGTGAGCACGAGGACGGTCAGCAGACCGCACAGGCCCGCGGTCAGCGCGCGCCGGCGCGCCCGCGCCCAGCGGCGCACCGCCCGGAGCCGCTCGCGGGGGCCCGGCGGCTCGGCCACCGGGACCGGGATCCGCTCGGCCAGTATCTGCTCCAGCACCCGCTCGACCATCGACTCGCTCCCGGCCGCTCCCGGCCGGTCCAGCGACCGCCCGAGCGCCCGCAACTCCTCCGGCAGCCGCGAGGCAGCCTCACGGCCACTACGACCCCGGTCACCGGCCGGCTCCGCGCCCCCCTCCTCATACGACTCACTCATGCTCATCACCCCCTTTGCGAGGCTCTCCGGGGTCGAAGTCCGGCAGCAGTCGGCCCAGCTTGCGCAGGGCGCGGTTCAGGCGGGACTTCACCGTGCCGCGTGGCCAGCCCAGGGCCTGGGCCGTCTCCGGTTCGTCCATCTCCAGGAGATAGCGGTATGTGACGACGAGGCGGTGCTCCTCGCCCAGCTGCTCCAGGGCGGTCAGCAGTGCCACGCGGCGCTCTGTCTCCAGCGCCGCGGCCGCCGGGTCCGCTGATTCCGGTATCAACGGCTCCGCCTCCGCGAACGCGGCCTCCCGACCGGCCAGCGTCCGCTGGCGCACCGCCGTCCGCACTGTGTTCCTCGTCTCATTGGCGACGATCGAGAGCAGCCACGGCTTGAACGACGCACCGTCCCGAAAGCGCCCCAGCGAGCAGTACGCCTTGATGAAGGCCTGCTGCACCACGTCCTCCGCGTCCGCACCCGCCCCGAGCGCCCTGGCCGCCCTGATCGCGATGCCCGTGTGGGCACGGACCAGCTCCGCGTACGCCTCCGGCTCCCCGGCGCATACGCGTGCGATCGCCACGGCCTCGTCGACGACGATGCGGCCCCCCTCCCGCGTCCTCACACTCTTGCTACACCGCCGGAGGCCGATCGGTTCCCACCCGTGCCCCATCAGTTTCCGACCAGTTCCTGCCCGGGCCCCCGCACCTGAGAGAATGGTGAACATGGCCTCTGACCGACCCCGCGTGCTCTCCGGAATCCAGCCCACCGCAGGCTCGTTCCACCTCGGCAACTACCTCGGCGCCGTCCGCCAGTGGGTGGCTCTGCAGGAGTCCCACGACGCGTTCTACATGGTCGTCGACCTGCACGCGATCACCGTTCCGCAGGTCCCCGCGGACCTGCGCGCCAACACCCGGCTCGCCGCCGCGCAGCTGCTCGCCGCCGGTCTCGACCCCGAGCGCTGCACGCTGTTCGTCCAGAGCCACGTCCCCGAGCACACGCAGCTCGCCTGGATCATGAACTGTCTCACCGGCTTCGGCGAGGCGTCCCGCATGACCCAGTTCAAGGACAAGTCCGCCCGGCAGGGTGCCGACCGCGCCTCCGTCGGCCTGTTCACGTACCCGGTCCTGCAGGTCGCCGACATCCTGCTGTACCAGGCCAACGAGGTCCCGGTCGGTGAGGACCAGCGCCAGCACGTCGAGCTCACGCGCGACCTCGCCGAGCGCTTCAACGGCCGCTTCGGACAGACGTTCACCGTCCCGAAGCCGTACATCCTCAAGGAAACGGCGAAGATCTTCGACCTCCAGGACCCGACGATCAAGATGAGCAAGTCGGCGTCCACGCCGAAGGGCCTCATCAACCTGCTCGACGAGCCGAAGTCGACCGCCAAGAAGATCAAGAGCGCGGTCACCGACACGGACACCGTCATCAGGTATGACACGGAGCACAAACCGGGTATCAGCAACCTGCTGACCATCTACTCGACCCTCACCGGAACCGGTATCGCGGAACTGGAGCAGAAGTACACCGGCAAGGGCTACGGTGCGCTCAAGACGGACCTCGCCGAGGTCATGGTCGACTTCGTGACGCCGTTCCGGGAGCGCACCCAGCAGTATCTGGACGACCCGGAGACACTCGACTCGATCCTGGCCAAGGGCGCCGAGAAGGCGCGTGCCGTCGCCGCGGAGACGCTCTCCCAGGCGTACGACAAGGTCGGCTTCCTGCCCGCCAAGCACTGAGCCGAACAGCACACAGCCGCGGCCCCAAACAAGACGGCGGTAGCCGTACAGTCGATAGCTGGACGCTGCCCCGGCAGCGCCCCCTGCCTGCTGACCACACCGGACCGAAGAATGACGAAGACGGGAGACGACGTGGGGACCGTAACGATCGGCGTGTCGATCGCGGTCCCGGAGCCTCACGGCAGCCTGCTCCAGGAGCGGCGCGCGGGCTTCGGTGACCCCGCGGCTTCCGGCATCCCCACGCACGTCACCCTGCTGCCGCCGACGGAGGTCGACGACTCGACGCTGCCCGCGATCGAGGCGCATCTCGTCGAGGTCGCCGCCGCCGGGCGCCCCTTCCCGATGCGGCTGTCCGGCACGGGCACCTTCCGCCCGCTGTCGCCCGTCGTGTACGTCCAGGTCGTCGAGGGCGCCGCGGCCTGCACCTGGTTGCAGAAGCAGGTCCGGGACGCTTCCGGGCCCGTCGCGCGCGAGCTGCAGTTCCCGTACCACCCGCACGTCACCGTGGCACACGGCATCGACGACGAGGCGATGGACGAGGCCTACGAGGCGCTGTCCGGGTACGAGGCCCAGTGGCGCTGCACCGGATTCGCGCTTTACGAACAGGGCGCCGACGGCATCTGGCGCAAGCTGCGCGAGTTCGCCTTCGGGGGCGCGGTGGTGCCCCCGCAGGCGTGCGCTCCCACCGAGCGCGACAGCACACTCCCGGCCCGCTAGAGCCTGTCGTCGCGGGGCAGGCGACGCATGTGACGACAGGCCTACGGGCGCGTCAGATCGGCAGCCGGCGGAACAGCGGGCGCGGTGCGTGCCGTAGCGCAGACATCACCAGACGCAGTGCCCCGGGCACCCACACCGTCTCCGAGCGTCGGCGCAGCCCCGTCTCGACGGCCGTCGCGACCGCCTCCGCAGTCGTGGCCAGCGGCGCCTGAGGCAGTCCGGCCGTCATCCTCGTACGCACGAATCCGGGGCGTACGACCATCACGTGCACGCCCGTGCCGTGCAGCGCGTCGCCCAGGCCCTGCGCGAAGGCGTCCAGGCCCGCCTTGCTGGAGCCGTAGATGAAGTTGGAGCGGCGGGCGCGCTCGCCCGCGACCGAGGAGAGCACCACCAGGGAGCCGTGCCCCTGCGCCTGGAGGGCCCGCGCGCAGACCAGCCCGGCCGACACCGCGCCCGTGTAGTTGGTCTGCGCGACCCGTACGGCCAGCGCGGGCTCCTTCTCGTCCCGCGCCTGGTCGCCGAGGACGCCGAACGCCAGCAGCACCATGTCGATGTCGCCCTCCGCGAAGACCTTGCCGAGCACGGTCTCGTGGGAGCCGGGGTCGAGGGCGTCGAAGGCGACGGTGCGGGCGTCCGCGCCCATCGCGCGCAGCTGCTCGGCGGCCCGCTCCAGGTCGGGCGACGGCCGTCCGGCGAGCCACACCGTGCGGGTGCGCCGGACGATCAGGCGGCGGGCGGTGGCGAGCGCGATCTCGGACGTGCCGCCGAGGATCAGCAGGGACTGGGGCAGACCGAAGGCGTCCTTCATGACAGCTCCTAGCAATTAGAGACCGAGGCGGCGGGACAGGTCCGAGGTGAAGACTCCCCGCGGGTCCAATTCCTGCCGCAGGGAACGGAATTCGCCGAGCCGCGGATACATCGCCGCCAGCAGCTCGGGGCGCAGCCGCGCGTCCTTGGCGAGGTACACCCGTCCGTCCGCCGCGGCCACCTCCTCGTCCAGCTCGTCGAGGAAGTCGCCGAGCCCCGCCAGGTTCGCGGGGATGTCGAGGGCGAGGGTCCAGCCGGGCATCGGGAAGGACAGCCAGCCCGGATCGCCCTCTCCGAAGCGTTTGAGGACGGCGAGGAAGGACGGGCACCGGCGCTCGGAGATGCGCCGCACGATCCGGCGCAGGGCCTCCTCCTGCCCGTAGCCGACGGCGAACTGGTACTGGACGAAGCCGCTGCGCCCGTAGACGCGGTTCCAGTGCGGCACCCCGTCCAGGGGGTGGAAGAAGGACGAGATCTTCTGCAGTTCGCCGGCACGCGCGCGGGGCGCCTTGCGGTACCAGAGCTCATTGAAGAGGCTCACGCTTGTACGCCCCAGGAGTCCGTCCGGCAGGAACGCGGGCGCGGACGGCAGCTGCGAGGGACGGAACGCCAGTGGGTGTCTACGCGCGCGTGGAGGCAGCGAGTCGAGCGGCGCGTGGTCGCCGCGGGTCAGCACCGAGCGTCCCATCGTCGCTCCGCGGGCGAGCAGGTCGATCCAGGCGACCGAGTACCGGTAGCGGTGGTCCGTGGCGGTGAGGCGGCCCATCAAGTCGTCCAGGTCCGCCGCGCGTTCGGTGTCGACGGACATCAGTGCGGTCTCGACGTGCTGGAGCCGGACCGTCGCCGTGAGGATCACGCCGGTCAGGCCCATGCCGCCGGCCGTGGCGTCGAACAGGGGCGTGCCGCGGCCGACCGTGCGGATCCCGCCGTCCGCGGTCAGCAGCTCGAAGGAGAGGACGTGGCGGGCGAAGGAGCCGGACACATGGTGGTTCTTGCCGTGGATGTCCGCGCCGATCGCCCCGCCGACGGTCACATAGCGGGTCCCAGGCGTGACCGGCACGAACCAGCCGAGGGGGAGCAGGACTTCCATGAGCCGGTGCAGGGACACCCCCGCGTCGCACAGGACCGTGCCGCCGTCCGCGTCGATCGCGTGGATCCGGTCGAGTCCCGTCATGTCGAGGACCGCGCCGCCCGCGTTCTGTGCGGCGTCCCCGTACGCCCGCCCGAGGCCCCGGGCGATGCCCCCGCGTGTCCCGCACTCCCGGACGGCGGTGGCCGCCTCCTCGTAGGTGCGGGGGCGGACCAGACGGGCGGCGGTCGGGGCGGTGCGGCCCCAACCGGTGACGGAGACGGTGTCGGCAGGCATGTCCGTGACCGTAGCGCCGGTATGGGTGCGTAACGGCTCAATCTACCTCGCCCTCACGGCTCCTCACCGAAATGGGTGATTAATGGGATGTCGTCCTAGATTGCCGTAATTCTGCGGCCACTCCCTAGAAGAGTGAGATCACATGGACGACCTTGACGACCATGACGACATGGACCGATGGCGTGACGACATGGACGGGCAGCCCTACGACATGGACCAGCCCGACGACATGGACCGCCGACTTGACGACGTGGACCGTCGGCTGCTGTCCGCACTCCACGCGCGCGGTATGGATCCGCGCGTCGCGGCCGTCGCGCGCACCCTGTCCTGGAGCGGGGAGCACGGCGCGCTGTGGCTCGCCGCGGGGCTCGCGGGGGCGGCCGTCAACGGTGAGCGGCGCGGCGCGTGGCTGCGCGCGACGGCGCTCACCACCGTCGCGCACCTCACCAGCATGGGCGTGAAGCGGATTGTGCGCCGTCCCCGCCCCGCGCACGTGGTGCCGCTGGTGCGCACGACCGGACGTCACTCCTTCCCGAGCTCGCACGCCACCTCGGCGGCGGCCGCGGCGGTCGCGTACGGCGCGCTCGGCGCGTACGCGGTCCCCCCGCTCGCCGCCGCGATGTGTCTCGCCCGGCTGGTCGTCGGCGTCCACTACCCCTCGGACGTCGCCGCGGGCGCCGCACTGGGTGTCCTGACGGCCCGTCTGGGCGCCCGCTGGATCGGCGTCGGCCATGGCTGAGCGCACGGCGCTCCTGGAGCGCGGACCGGCCGCTCCGGCAGCCACGAGGAGCCTCGCCCGGGGGCTGCTCAGGACCGCGCGCCCCCGCCAGTGGGTGAAGAACGCGCTGGTCGTGGCCGCCCCCGCCGCGGCGGGCCAGCTCTTCTCGCGGCACGCGGTCACGCAACTCGCGCTCCTCTTCGCGCTGTTCACGGCCTGCGCCGCCGCCGTGTACCTGATCAACGACGCCCGGGACGCCGTCGCCGACCGCGCGCACCCGGTCAAGTGCCACCGCCCCGTCGCCGCGGGCCAGGTGCCCGTCCCGGTCGCGTACGCCGTCGGGGGCGCCCTCGCGCTCCTCGCGCCGACCGTCGCCGCCTTGCTCTGCTCACCGGCCGTCTGCGCGCTGCTGACCGCGTACATCGGCATGCAACTGGCGTACTGCGTCAGCCTCAAGCACGTCCTGGTCGTCGATCTCGTCGTCGTCACGACCGGATTCGTGATGCGCGCCATGATCGGCGGTCTCGCCCTCGGCATCCCGCTCTCGCGCTGGTTCCTGATCACCACCGGCTTCGGGGCGCTGTTCATGGTGTCGGCGAAGCGTTACTCCGAGGCCGTGCAGATGGCCGGACAAGCGGGCGCCACGCGCGCGTTGCTCACCGAGTACACCACCGGCTATCTGCGCTTCGTCTGGCAGCTGGCCGCCGGCGTCTCCGTCCTGGGCTACTGCCTGTGGGCCCTGGAGGAGGGCGGAGTGCCGAGCACGGGCGTGCTGCCCTGGCGGCAGCTGTCGATGGTGGCCTTCATCCTCGCCATCCTGCGGTACGCCGTCTTCGCCGACCGCGGCACGGCGGGCGAGCCGGAGGACGTCGTCCTGCACGACCGCGCGCTCGCGGTCATCGGCCTGGTGTGGCTCGCGATGTACGGCCTCGCGGTGGCGAACTGGTGAGCGTTGCCCGGCGGCCTGTGGCCCAGGAGCTTCTCGGCTTCGCCACCGCCGGAATCCTCGCCTACGCCACCGACCTCGGCCTCTTCGTCTGGCTGCGCGGACCCATGGGCCTGGACCCGCTGACCGCCAAGGCGCTGTCTTTCATGGCGGGTTGCTCGGTGGCGTACGCCGGAAACGCGCTCGGCACCTACCGGCACAGCACCCGAGGCCTGCGCCAGTACGTGATCTTCTTCGCGGTGAACATCGCGGGCGCCCTCGTCCAGCTGCTGTGCATCGCCGTCAGTCACTACGGCCTCGGGTTCACCTCCCAGCGCGCGGACACCGTCTCGGGCGCCGGAATCGGTATGGCGCTCGCCACTGTCCTGCGTTTTTGGGGTACCCGGACATTGGTCTTCCGAGGTGAGGGCAGAGTCGGATCATGGACTGGCTGAAAAAGCTTCCCGGTGTGGGGCCCTTGGTCACCCGACTGATGGCCACGCACGCGTGGCGGTCGTACGAGCGCTTGGACCGGGTGAAGTGGACGCGGCTCGCCGCCGCGATGACCTTCATCAGCTTTGTGGCGCTCTTCCCGCTGCTGACGGTCGCCGCCGCGATCGCGGCCGCCACGCTCAGCGCGCGGCAGCAGAAGGATCTCCAGAACAAACTCGCCGAGCAGGTGCCGGGCATCTCCGACCAGCTGGACATCAACGGTCTCGTCCAGAACGCCGGCACGATCGGTGTCATCGCGGGTGCCGTTCTGCTGTTCACCGGCATCGGCTGGGTCGGCTCGATGCGGGAGTGCCTGCGGGCGGTCTGGGAGCTGCCCGACAGCGAGGAGAACCCCTTCCTGCGCAAGCTCAAGGACGGCGGCGTACTCGTCGGACTCGGCGGCGCGGTGCTCGTCACCGTCGCCGCCTCCACCCTCGCGTCCACGATGGTGGGGTGGACGGCCCGGCAGCTCGGCATCGACGAGCACGGCTGGGGGAGCGTGCTGCTGCAGGCCGCCGCGTTCGCCGTCGCCGTACTCGCCGACTTCCTGCTCCTGCTCTACCTCCTGACGCTGCTGCCCGGCGTCCAGCCGCCGCGCCGTCGGCTGGTCGTGGCCGCACTGATCGGCGCCGCGGGCTTCGAGCTGCTCAAGCTGCTGCTCAGCGGCTATATGAGGGGCGTCGCGTCGAAGAGCATGTACGGCGCCTTCGGAGTGCCGATCGCGCTGCTGCTGTGGATCAACTTCACCGCGAAACTGCTCCTGTTCTGCGCCGCCTGGACGGCGACGGGGCACGAGGAATCACCGGCCGCCCCGGAGGATCAGGGGGCCGAGGAAGGCCCGGCGTCCCCGGCGGTCAGCGGCGACGGCGCATCAGATCGGGCAGCGGCCACCGGCGGTTGACCAGGAACACGCCCGCCGCGAGCAGCGCGAGGAAGCCGCCGATGACGGCCAGCGCGATCCCGATGCCGCTGGAACCGTCCCGCGCGGCGGAGGCGGCGGCCACCGGCTTCGCGGACGCGTCGCCGTTGTTCCCGGCCGGCCCGTTCGACGCCTTCGCGCCCGGCTGGGCGCTCGTGTCGACGCCCTTCGGCGGCACCAGCTCACCCACCGGCTCGACCTTGCCCGCGGCCTGGAAGCCCCAGTCGAAGAGCTTCGCGGTCTCCTTGTAGACCTCGTTGTGCTCGTTCTTCTCGGGATTCATGACCGTGACGAGCAGCACCTTGCCGTCGCGCTCGGCGACTCCGGTGAAGGTGGCGCCCGCGTTGGTGGTGTTGCCGTTCTTCACGCCCGCGATGCCCTGGTACGTGGAGACGTCACTGTCGCCCGTCAGCAGGCGGTTGGTGTTCTGGATCTCGAAGGAATCCCGGCTCGTCGTGCCCTTCTTGTTCTTCGACGTCTCGCCCGGGAACTTCGCCCGCACCGTCGAGCAGTACTCCCGGAAGTCCTTCTTCTGCAGCCCGGAACGGGCGAACAGCGTCAGGTCGTACGCCGACGACACCTGGCCCTTGGCGTCGTAGCCGTCGGGGCTGATCACATGTGTGTCGAGGGCCTGCAGCTCGTCGGCGTGCGCCTGCATGTCCTTGACCGTCTGGTCGACGCCGTCGTTCATCGAGGACAGCACGTGTACGGCGTCGTTGCCGGAGCGCAGGAAGACGCCGAGCCACAGGTCGTGGACGGTGTACGTCTCACCCTCCTTTATTCCCACCATGCTGGAGCCGGCGCCGATGCCCGCCAGGTCGGCGGGGACCACCGTGTGCACGGTGGTCTTGGGGAACTTCGGCAGCACGGTGTCGGCGAACAGCATCTTCAGGGTGCTCGCCGGGGGCAGCCGCCAGTGCGCATTGTGGGCCGCGAGGATGTCGCCGGATTCCGCGTCGGCGACGATCCACGAGCGTGCGGTGACGTCCTTGGGCAGGACGGGGGTGTCGCTGCCGAGGTTCACCTGAGTGCCGGGCCGCCCGAGCAGCAGACCGCCGACGGTCGACATGTTCACCGGGGGCGTGGCGCTCGGGGTGGTGCTCGGGGACGGTGACTCCGCGGCCGGGGCGGGGGCGGCTGTCAGTGAAAGGGAAAGCAGGGTGGCTGAGGTGACCAGCAAGGATCGCTTGACGGTCTTTTGGGTGGCGGGCACGGTCGAGAAAGTACAGGGCTGCGGTCGGGAAGTCGCATCACCCTCCCGGGAAGTCGCATCGCCCTCCCCGGAAGTCTCCTCACCCTTCCCACCCCGGCGCCGCGTCCTGGCCGACGACGGCGATACTGAACCCATGAAGCTCAGCCGCCCCGTGTCCTGGTTCCTGCTCGCCTTCGGGGTGTGGAGTTGGGTCATTTGGGTCACTTTCATTAAGAATCTGTTCAAAGACGGCAGCGGGCTCGCGTTCGACGACGCGGGTGATCCGACCGCGTACTTCTGGGTGCACCTGACACTCGCCGTCGTCTCCTTTGTCTTGGGGACGGTCGTGGGAGGCATCGGGTTGCGCGGGGTGCGCGCTTTGCGCCAGAGGCCATGACGAGGCAGCCGGCCCCGCGGCGCGGCCGGCGTCCTGCGGCGGGAGCCGGTGTCCAAGGAAGCCTGAGAGTGTGCTGTGAAACAGGCCTGAAATGATCGTTTGAATCGGTTCCGTTCACTCTTTCGGTACCTCTTCCCCCGGCTGAAACAGCTGTGGTTAGGTGATCCGCGTCACCAGGGGAGTGACGTGCGGTGGGCCTGGGGAGGGGCACCGATGCGATCGGTTCGCATACGGATTCTCGCGACGCTTCTGATACTGGCGGGCGTAGGTGTGGGTGGCTGGCAGTTACTGCCGGCGCAGGAGAACAGCAACCGGACCATCACGGTCGGGACGACGGACGCCGTCACCTCGCTCGACCCGGCGGGCGCGTACGACGCCGGCTCCTGGGCGCTGTTCAGCAATGTGTTCCAGTCGCTGCTGACATTCGAGCCGGGCGGCGCCGCCCCCGTACCGGACGCGGCGAAGAGCTGCGGCTTCGTGGGGACGGGACTGCGGACGTATCGCTGTACGTTGCGCGACGACCTGGCCTTTCCGAGCGGGCGCAAGATGACGGCCGAGGATGTGAAGTTCTCCTTCGAGCGGGTCAAGCGCATCGACGACGAGGTGGGGCCCGCGTCTCTCTTCGCCACCCTCGGCTCGGTGGACGCGAGCGGGCTGACCGTCACCTTCCACCTGTCCTCGCCCGACGCCACCTTCCCGTTCAAAGTGGCCACCGGCGCCGGTTCGATCGTCGACCACACCCGCTACCCGAAGCGGGCCCTGCGCACCGACACCGGCGCCGACGGCACCGGACTGTACGTACTGAAGACGTATACGAAGAACAAGCGGGCCGTCCTCGCGCCCAACCCGAACCACGCGGGCGCCGTCAAGGAGACCGGCAGGCCCATCGAGCTGCGCTACTACGCCGACTCGCAGGCCCTGGACACCGCCTGGAAGGCGAAGAAGTTCGACGTCGCCGCCCGCCAACTGCCCCCCGCCGTGCTCGCCGGCCTCTCGCCGAGCGACCCCAAACAGCGTGTCACGGAGGCAGACAGCGCCGAGACCCGCAACCTCGTCCTCGACGTGCGCGCCGGCTCGCCGCTGCACGACCGGCGGGTGCGGCAGGCCATCGCCGCGCTCATCAACCGCGAAGAGCTGGTCAGCCAGACGTACAAGGGGACGACCGACGCGCTGTACGGGCTGATTCCGGCAGGGATCACGGGCCACTCGACGTCCTTCTTCGACGACTACCCCAAGCCGGACGCCAGGAAGGCGCGGGCCCTGCTGAACGAGGCCGGGGTGTCGCTGCCCGTGCGCTTCACCTACGGGTACGCCGAGGGCCGGGGCTCGGCCGGGTCGGAGGCCGCCGAGCTCAAGCGCCAGCTCGAGGCGAGCGGGCTGTTCAAGGTGGCGACCAAGGGCTACGAGTGGACCGACTTCCAGAAGCAGTACGCCGAGGGCAGGCTGGACGCCTGGGCGGTCGGCTGGGTCGCCGACTATCCCGACCCGGACACCTTCAGCGCGCCGCTCGTCGGCACCGGCAACAGCATGAAGAACGGCTACAGCAGCAAGGTGGTCGACCAGCTGATTCTGGCCACTCAGCAGTACGAGGACCGCAGCCGCACGACCGACACCTTCCGGCAGCTGCAGGAAGTGGTGGCTCAGGATGTTCCGCTGATTCCCCTGTGGCAGCGCAAGGAGTACGTACTGAGCAATGAGAACGTCGGAGGCGGCCAGTATCTGTCGGACGGGACCGGCGTCTTCCGCCTCTGGCGGCTGAGCTGGATATGACAACTGACGCGATCCCGTGGGGCCGACGCCCACCCCGGTGACATCGCCCCCTCACCCCACGCAGCACCATGTGTCGAAGGTGTGTGCGGGGTGAGGAGCAGACGTGGTGAGACGCAACTCATTCCGGCTGCCCAAGCATCCGGCGTCCGTCGGTCTCGCCCGGCGCCGGGTGCGGGACCATCTGGCCGACTGGGGCCACAGCGCCGGTGACCCGGCACTCGAGGACGTCGTCCTGCTCGTCTCCGAGCTGGCGACCAACGCGGTACGCCACGGGCCGCTCGTGGACAGGGAGTTCGAGGTCGCGGTGACCGCCCTCGCCGACGGTTCCTGCTTCATCGAGGTCTCCGACGAGGGCCTCGCCGAGCCCCGGCCCCGGCCGGTCGCCGACTGGGAGGAGACCGGCCGCGGGCTGCACCTGGTGGAGCACCTCGCCGCGGCATGGGGGATGTGGAGCCGGGGGCGCTACGGGAAGACGGTGTGGGCGCTGGTGGCCGCGGCCCCGTGACCCCACGGCGGCCGTGTGCGGAGCCGTACGCCGTCCCTCACGGTGACGGGGTCGATCCGTCTGCCGTTCCGTCCCTTACGGTGACGGGGTCGAGCCGTACGCCGTCAGGAAGCGGTCGCGGAACGCGCTCATCTTCCAGACCGGGGCGTTGTGTTCGGGCCGCAGGCCGTCCGTCCAGTTCCAGTCGGCGATCTTGTCGAGGACCTTCGGGTCCTTGGCGACGATGGAGACGGGCACGTCACGGCTGGCGTTGTTCCCGCTGACCCGGGCGATGGGCTGATGGTCGCCGAGGAAGACGAGCACGGTGTCCTTGTTGCCGTACTTCACCAGGTAGTCGATGAGGCTGGTCACCGAGTACTGGATCGACTTGCCGTACTCCTGCTTCGACTTGGTGGAGTCGGTGATGATGTCCGAGGGCTTCTTGCCGGCCTTCTCGATGGCTTTGTAGATCGAGCCGTCGCCGACCTGGTCCTGGGGGACCGTCTTGGGGATCGGTGCCCACGGCTGGTGGCTGGAGGTCAGGATGATCGTCGACATCAGCGGCTTGTCGTGCTTCTTGCCGTGCACCAGGCGCTCGAACGCGGTCAGGGCGTACTGGTCGGGCATGGTCGACCAGCTGAACTTCGGCCCCTTGTAGCCGAGTTTGTGGGAGTCGTAGAGCTTGTCTATGCCGTAGAAGTTCTGCTCCGGCCAGGCTTTCTGGATGCCCGGCATGATGCCGACCGTGTCCCAGGCACCCGTCTTCTTGAACGCGCCCGGCAGGGTCAGATGGTCGCCCGCGGTGACGGTGCGGTAGCGCTGCTGGTTGTTGATCCACAGACCCGACATGAAGGTGGAGTGCCCCAGCCAGCTGCTGCCGCCGTACGTCGCCGAGGTGAGCCAGCCGCTCTTCGCCGCGAACCCGGCCCCCCGCAGCTTCTGGTTCTCGGACGTGAGGGTCGCGTCGACGCCCGGCGCCATGACCGGGTCCTCGATGGCGCTGCGGCCGTAGCTCTCGATGAACGTGATCATCATGTCCTTGCCGCGCAGCCCCGTCAGCAACTGGTCCGGTGGGGTGTTCGCGAAGGCGTCCTTCTTGGCGACCTTCGCGAACGCCGCCTCGTCCCGGATCGTGTCCCGTACCCGCTCGGCACGGTCCTGGACGACCAGCGTCGTGTGCTCGGAGGCGAGCGGCACGCCGGTGAACTGCACGCCGAGCGCCGCGCAGGTGACCCAGACGATGGCCATCAACAGCGTCGTACGCGTCGCCGCCTCGGTGTGCCGGGCCAGCAGGTTGCCGAGCCGGACGACCGACAGTGTCATGAGGGCGAGCACGGCGATCACGATCAGCACGACCACGACGACGATGCCGAGCGCGCCCTTCTTGCCCATCGTGTCCTGGAGGTAGGACTGCGCGTCGCTGAACAGCGCCCAGTCGAGGACGACGTTGAATCCCCGGCCGAGGTATTCGTTGAAGCCCATGTCGAGGAAGTTCAGGATCGTCAGGGCGCCGAGGCTCAGTCCGGCGAGCGCCGCCACGATGATCCGCGGTGTGCGCGGCAGCACGATCAGAACGGCGGCGCCGAAGATCGCCTCCACCGGGATACGGACGAACTCGGCGAACCGGACGTCGTCGATCTTGCTCGGCATGAGCAGCGCGAACAGCACGAGCGCGGCGGCCAGGACGGTGGTGGTCCAGGCGAGGGCCCGGGCGGCGACAGGATACTTCGCACGCCAGCCGTGCCAGGGGCGCCGGGGGCGGGTGGGGGCGGCGGCTTCGCCTTCGGCCGGGATGGTTTCGGCGGGGGCTTCGTCTTCGGCCGGGATGGCTTCGGCGGGGGCTTCCGCGTCGGCTGGTGTGGTCTGGGCCGGGGACTCGTCCTCATCCGGGGCAGCGGCGTCCGGCTCGGGGCCGGTGGTATCCGGCTCGGAGGCGGAGGCGGAGGCGGAGGCGGAGGCGGAGGAGGAGGCGGAGGCGGAGGAGGAGGCGGAGATGGAGGCGTCCGGCGCGGCTGAGGCATCCGGTCCGGGCGAGTCCGTGGACGGCTCCGGTGTCGGCCCCGCCTCCGGGGGCGCCTCGTCCGTGTGCGGCAGCTGTCGAGAGCTCGTGTTGAACGACAACCCGGCGGTCCTTCCGTGCGAAGCCCGGTGGTGGCGCGGCGGACCATGCTGGGGACGTCGGGGCCGCCTTCATCTGTGTACGGCGCCACGGCTGCCCGTGTTCAATCGTCCTGGTCAGCTTCTGCCCAAGTCCGTTCTAGCAGGTCACCGCACCGGAAGCGGCACCGTCATCGCACCGAGAGCGGGGGTGTCACCGTCACCGCACCGACAAGCGCAAGCGTCACCGTCATTGCGCCGAGAGCGCGAGCGGGAGCGGCACCGTCACCGCACCGAGAGCGCGAGTGTCACCCTCACCGCACCGAAAACGCGAGCGTCACCGCGCCGACAAGGGCGAGCGTCGCCGCACCGAAAAGCGCAAGCGTCGCCGCACCGACAAGCGCGAGCGTCGCCGCACCGAAAAGCGCAAGCGTCACCGTGCCGGAAGCGTCACCGTCACCGCCAGCCCCTCGCCCGGGGCCGTCCGCACCGCCACCCCGCCACCGTGTGCTGTCACCACGCCCTGCACGATCGCCATGCCGAGCCCGCTGCCCGCCCCGCCGCCGGCCCGGAAGAACCGGTCGAAGATGCGCGCCGCGTCCTCCTCCACAAGCCCCGGTCCCTCGTCCGCGACACACAGGCGTATGACACCGTCCGCGCGTTCCAGACCGAGCCGCACCGGCACGTCGGCGGGCGTGTGGGTGCGGACGTTCCCCACCAGGTTGCCGAGCACCTGCCGCAGCCCCGACTCGTCGGCCCGCACGAGCAGCGTTCCGTCGGCGCCCACGGTCACCGGGCGCCCGGGCTGCTGGGCTCGCAGGTCCTCGGCCGCGTCCCGGACCAGGCGGCTCAAGTCGACGTTTCTGAAGCGCAGTTCGGGGCGCTGGTCGAGGCGGGCCAGGGTGAGCAGCTCGTCGACGAGCCGCCCCATGCGGTCGGCCTCCCCGTTCATCCGGTCCCAGGCCCGCCTGCGCTCGGCCGGATCGGTCAGCATGCCCTTCTCGTACAGCTGGAGATAGCCGCGGATGGCGGACAGCGGTGTGCGCAGTTCGTGCGAGGCGTCCCCGACGAACCGGCGCAGCTGGGCCGCGCTGCGCTCGCGCGTCCGGTACGCCGACTCGACCTGGTGGAGCATGGAGTTGAGGGCGAGCCGCAGCTGCTCGACCTCCTGGGTGGGATGGTGGCTGGAGGGCACGCGCCGGGTCAGATCGCCCTCGGCGATCGCCGACGAGGTCTCCACCATGGCCTCCAGAGGCCGCATCCGGCGGCGCACGCTGAACATCGTCAGGCACGCGAGCAGCGCCAACAGCAGGGTGCCGAAGGCCAGGTCGAGCTTGAGTGCCTTCGCGATGCCCTTGTGCAGTCCGTCGGTCGAGGTGGCGAGCAGCACGTACGTGCCGTCGGTGAGCCGTGCCCCGGTCGCCCGGTAGGGGGCGCCGTGCACGGTGACGTCGTGCGGTTCGGTGTCGGCGACGAGCGCGTGCGGTTCGCTCACGGCGTCGGCCAGGGCGCGCTGGGACGCGGTCGGCTTGAAGGTGCCGATGGCGATGGGGTTCCCGTGCCGGTCCACCGCGGTGAAGATCGAGTCCGGCTTCGGCGACTCGTCGGTGTGCGGGACGAGCCGGTCGCGAACGAACGCCAGCGCGCTCAAGGAGTCGATCTGCTCCATCGTGAGCCGCGCACTGCCCAGCGAGTCCCGTGTCTTGACCAGCTCCGCGTCGACCTGGTCGAGCAGATAGTGCCGCATGCCCATCAGGCTCACGGCGGTCGCCACCACGATGCCCAGGGCCAGCAGTCCCACGTTCGCCAGGGTCAGCTGGCCGCGGAGGGAGTGGATCCCGTGCCGGCAGCGGATGCGCGGGAACCTCCTCATGCCAGCCCGTATCCCACACCCCGCCGGGTGGTGATCACCGGCGGGCCCAGCGGTTCGAGCTTGCGCCGCAGATAGCTGATGTACGTCTCCACGACCGTCGACTCGGCCGTGTGCTCGTACTGCCACACATGGCGCAGGAGTTGCTCCTTGGGCACGATCCTTCCACCGTTGCGGACCAGGAAGCGCAGCAGGGCGTACTCGGTGGGGGTGAGCTCCGCCGTGCGGTCGCCGCGGTGGACGGAGTACGTCGTCTCGTCCAGCTCCAGGTCGCCGTAGCGCAGGGGCGGGCGCTGCGGCAGGACGTCTTCGGGGCGCGTACGGCGCAGTACGGCCGTGATCCGGGCGACAACCTCGTCGATGTTGAACGGTTTGGTGATGTAGTCGTCGCCGAAGCCGAGCGCGCCCACGATCTCGGCGGGCGCGTCCCGTGCGGTGAGGAAGACGACCGCCAAGCCCGGCTGGCGTGCGCGTAGTTCGCGTCCGAGGGCCCGCCCGTCGCCGTCCGGCAGCATCACGTCGAGCAGCGCGGCGTCGGGCATGGTGCGTTCGGCGAGCGTGAGCGCCTCGCGGACGGTGCCCGCGGTCATCACCTCGAAGCGGTGGTAGCGCAGCGCGATGGCGAGGACGTCCGCGATGCTCGGCTCGTCCTCGACGACGAGGACGGTGGCTCCCTCGTGAACGTTCATGCCCCCAGTATCCTTACGCCCCGCACGCCGTGGGCGGCTCCCGCCTTGGAGTTCCTTGAGAGTCATGGGCGGGCCCTGTCAACGGGTACCGGCCGCCGAGATCCTGAGGGCTCAGGACCCGGGGGAACCGATGAAGGAGCGTTGAGCGTGACGGCATTGGCACGGTGGTGCTATCGGCACCGGCTGGTGGTCCTGTTGCTGTGGGTGGGGGCACTGTTCGGTCTGGGCTTCGCGGCGTCCACCGCGGGCACGGACTACGCGAACGTCTTCTCCCTCCCGAACACGGACTCCAAGCGGGCGTACGACCTGATGGAGAAGGCCTTCCCGAACAGCGCTGGCGACACCGACACGGTGGTGTGGAAGGTCGACGAGGGAACGGTCCGTGACAAGTCCGTACGGTCCCGGATCCAGCCCGCGCTGGACAGGATCGGCAAAATGAAGGGCGTCGGCGAGATCGCCGGCCCGTACTCGGGGAAGCGGGGCGCGGCGCAGATCAGTGCGAACGGGCGGATCGCGTACGCCCAGATCACCTTCGCCGAGCAGGCGAACGCCGTACCCAAGGAACTGGTGCAGGACGTCGTCGACACCGCGCAGGCCACCGAACGGGGCGGACTCCAGGTCGAGTTGGGCGGACAGGCGATCCAGCGGGTGCAGGAGCCGCCCAGCGGACTCGCCGAGATGGTCGGCATCCTGGCCGCGGCGGTCGTGCTGTTCCTCGCCTTCGGCTCACTCTTCGCGATGCTGCTGCCGATCGGCATCGCCATCTTCGGCGTCGGCACCGGCCTGTTCTCCACGCAGCTGCTCAGCCATGTCACCGACGTGCCCGACCTGGCCCCGCTGCTCGCCACACTGATCGGGCTCGGCGTCGGCATCGACTACGCGCTGTTCATCGTCACCCGGCACCGGCGCGGCATCCTGCGCGGCATGGAACCGGAGGAGTCGGCGGTCACCGCGCTCAACACCTCGGGCCGGGCGGTGCTGTTCGCGGGCGGCACCGTGTGCATCGCGCTCGCGGGGATGCTCGTGACGAACCTGCGGTTCCTCGACGGCGTGGTCATCGGCACCTCGCTCACTGTCGTCTTCAGCGTGCTCGCGGCGGTCACGCTGCTGCCCGCGCTGCTCGGCGTCCTCGGCACCCGGGTGCTCAGCCGCCGCCAGCGGCGCAAGCTGGCGGCTGGAGGCCCCTCCCGCTCGAGCGAAGCCGAGAGTGGGGGAGGCCCCGAGCCGGAGCGGCCGAGCGGTGCCGCGGCGCGCTGGTCGGCCAACGTGCAGCGCCGCCCTCGTACCATCGCCGCCCTGGCCCTGGTCGTCATGGCGATCCTCGCGATCCCGGTCCTGTCGCTCCGTCTCGGCGCCACCGACCAGGGCAACGACGACGCCACGACGACGACCAGGAAGGCGTACGACCTGCTTGCCGAGGGCTTCGGGCCCGGCTTCAACGGTCCGTTGCAGGTGGTCGTGTCCAGCGGTGACACGGACGCCCTGGTGAAGGGCATCGGCGACACCGCCGGAGTCGCCCGGGCCGCCGCGCTGCCGCCCGCGCGGGGTGTGACGGTCATCCAGGTGGTGCCGACGACCTCACCGCAGTCGGAGAAGACCGATCAGCTCATCGACACGCTGCGGGACCGGGTGATCCCGGCCGCGGGGGCTCGGGCGCACGTCGGTGGGGTGACCGCCGTCTCCAAGGACTTCGCCACCATCACCGGTGACCGGCTGCCGTACTTCATCGCCACGATCATCGGCCTCGGCTTCCTGCTCCTGCTGGTCGCCTTCCGCTCCCTCGTGGTGCCGCTGACGGCCGCGCTGATGAACCTGATCGCGGCCGCCGCGTCCTTCGGCGTACTCACCGCGATCTTCCAGTGGGGCTGGGGCCTGGAGCTGCTCGGCCTCGGCAAGGAAGGACCGGTCAACGCCTTCCTGCCCGTCATCATGCTCTCGCTCCTCTTCGGCCTCTCGATGGACTACCAGGTGTTCCTGGTGAGCCGGATGCACGAGGAGTGGGTGCACACGAAGGACAACGCGCGCGCGGTGCGGGTGGGCCTCGCCGAGACCAGCAGGGTCATCAACTCCGCGGCCCTGATCATGGTCTGCGTCTTCCTCGCCTTCGTGCTGAGCGGCGACTCGGGGGCCGCGATGGCGGGCGTGGGCCTCGCGGCAGCCGTCGCCCTCGACGCCTTCATTCTCCGTACGGCCCTGGTGCCGGCCGCGATGCATCTGCTCGGCACGTCCAACTGGTGGCTTCCGGCCGGGCTGGAGAAGCGGCTGCCGAACCTGGCGGTGGAGCGCCGGGAACCGGTGCCCGGGGAAGCCGCCCCCGCGAGTGCCGGCGCGACGGTCGTGCACGGCTTCGTCCGCGACACCGAGGGCACGCCGGTCGGCGGTGCGGTCCTCACCCTGCTCTCCAAGGGCGGCCGCCGGCTGGACCGGGTGACGTCGCTGGCCGACGGCTCGTACATCGTGTCGGTGCCGGCCCCGGGGACGTATCTGCTGTCGGCGACGGCGCGCCCGTACGGGGCACGGGCACGGCATGTGATCGTGACGGACGAACCGCTGGTGCACGATGTGGAGTTGGCGGAGGGGGAAGTGGACGCGGTCAGCTGAGCCAAGCCGGGTAAGGGGCGTCCGCAAGGGCGGGCGTCCCTTACTCTTCGCCCTCTACCCCTTCTTCTTCGCGGGGTCCGGCAGCGCCTTGGACATCCCCGGCAGGAAGTCCGTGAACAGCTCGTGCACCTCGTGGACGAGGGGCCGCAGCACACGGAAGCGGGCAAGCGAGACGCCCCGCGCGGTGAGCCGTGCCCCGCGCTCGGCGAGCCGGTAGCTCCGCTCGCGCCCTTCCGTACGGTCGAAGACCCAGTAGAGGACGAGCCCCATCTGGGACAGCCACATCAACTCGGGCAGGACGTCCCGGAGTTCCTCGGGCACCTTGGTCTTCGCCCCGGCCAGCACCTCCCGGTGGACGCTGATGGCCTCCACGCGCGCGTGCTCCGACTCGGGGGAGAAGGGACTGAGCGGACTGTCCGGGTCGGCGGCGTTCTTGAAGAACTGCACCGCGAACTCGTGATACGGGATCGCGATGTCCAGCCACGCCTTCAGCACCCCGCCGAGCCGGGCCTCCAGATCCGTCTCACGGTCCAGCACCTCCCGCACCGCCGCCTGGTGCTCGGTGGCGATCCGGTCGTAGAAGCCCTGGATCAGGTGCTCCTTGCCGGCGAAGTAGTAGTACGCGTTCCCGACGGAGACCCCGGCCTCCTTGGCGATGGCCCGCATGGTCGTCTTGTC
The DNA here is from genome assembly GCF_040651675.1 of Streptomyces sp. NPDC048415. Classification (NCBI taxonomy): domain Bacteria; kingdom Bacillati; phylum Actinomycetota; class Actinomycetes; order Kitasatosporales; family Streptomycetaceae; genus Streptomyces; species Streptomyces sp. NPDC048415. The sequence goes on from NZ_JBEZKJ010000005.1 coordinate 162,144, forward strand.
GTATCCCCGCTCCTGGAACAGCCGCATCGCCGTCTCGAGGATCAGGGCGCGGGTCTGCTCACTCTTCGCGGACCCTTTGGCGGGCGTCTCGTCGGGGCCGGGGCCCTGTGTTGGTGCTGGCACGGGGTCGAGCCTAACGAGTGGAATCTGTGGAACAGCCGCCGCTGTCACAGGCGACAGCCTCGTACGTCCATCCCGTGCCCGGGTCGTAACGCCACCCGTCGCCCCGCTGGTAGACGCTGCCGTCCCACCGGTCGGCGCTGTGGGCGGCCCGCCACTTGGCGGCGGCGAGGGCCGCGCCCTTCGCGAGCCGGGCACCCGCCGGAGTGCTGAGCCGGTGGGCCAGCGGCCGGTGCTCGCGCAACGCCCACAGGATGACGACCCAGGCGGCGGGCCCCTGGAAGACCTGCCCGCCGTCTCCTACGACGGTGATCTCGCCCAGGGTGACCTGGTGATCGAGCTCGGGGAACCGCCGCCGGGCCTCGTCGGACCCGGCCGGAACGAACCGGAGCGGCACCAGCTGCGCCTGCTTGCCGAGCCAGCCCCGCAGGTAGGCGCACAGGGAGCAGCGTGCGTCGTAGAGAACGGTGAGCCCGAGGACCGGGACGCGCGAGGCGTCCCGGTCGCGGGTGGCGGCGAGGCCGCCGGTCACCGGGCTCACGCCCCGGCCGTGGGCGCGACCCAGCCCGACGGCGCGACGGGCGGCACCTGCTCGCGCTCCATGACTCCCCGCCGCCGGATCTTGTTGAGGACGTACACGTTCCCCAGGTGCATGACCCCGAGGACGAGCAGCACCACGCCGAGCTTGGTCGACAGGGCCTCGAAGACCTCGCGGGCGGTGCCGATCTCGTCGTCCTGGTTCAGATAGAGCGCGACGAAGCCCAGGTTGACGAGGTAGAAGCCCACCACGAGCAGATGATTGACGGCCTCGGCGAGCTTCTCGTTCCCGTGCAGTACGTCCGCCAGGAAGATCCGCCCGTTGTGGCTCAGTGTGCGCGCCACCCAGACGGTCAGCGCAATGCTGACGACCAGGTAGATGACGTACGCGACGACTGTGAGATCCATGTCCCCACCCCTTCTTGAACGCGTTCAAAACGCTGTCAGGAAGAATGTAGACCTGCTTTTGAACATGTTCAAGTCGAGGTGGGCCATGGGTGATGGGGCGGTGGGCGGTGGCGGCGGGGGTCAGGTCCGGCGGGCCAGTTCGGGACGCTTGCCGTAGTCCGTGAGGCCGATGACGTTGCCCCAGGGGTCGGCGAACTCGACGGTCCAGCCGGTGGCGACGGGAGAGGGGGTGTCGAGCGACGGGACGCCCGCCGCGGCGAGGGCGGCGGCCGCGGCGCGCGCGTCCCGCACCTCCAGCCACACCCGCGGCGAGGCCCACGGCGGCGGCCGATGGCTCAACTCCTCGTCCAGCCGCAGCAGCACGCCGGGCGTCTCCTTGCCCACCTTCAGCAGCGCGATCCCGGCCTCGTCGAGCCGGAACGCCACGGGAAACCCGGCCCGCTCGTAGAAGGCCACCGCCTGGTCCAGGTCGCCGACGGCCAGGAGCACATTGTCGAAGCCGAGCAGTTCGTACGACTCTTCATCTGACATGCCATCAGATTAGGTACCGCTCCGCCTTCCCCCACAGGGGCAGACCGTGAGGGTCCCTCAGGTGGTGCAAGGCCGAGCCCAGCACGGTGGGGTCCAGGTCACCGTTCCCTTCGAGATCGAGATCGAGATCGAGATCGACCTGACGGCCGTCAACCGGCGGAGGCGACGGCTCGCAGCCCGCGCAGGACTGAGCTGCGAGGTGGCCGACCGCGGAGCGAGGCTCAGAGCGGGGAGATCTCCACCCGGCCCGAGTACCGGCCGCCGACCTGAGCCGCCAGCCACTCGACGCGGGGGATGTGGTCGTCACTCGGTACGTGGACGTAGACCGTGTGGTCCGGGGACGGTTCGTCCTGATAGATGTCCCGGGAGTTGAGCGCGAGGGTGAGGTAGGCGTACTTCTGGGAGATGGTCGGCAGGCCTGCCTCGGGCACCTCCGGCCAGGCATTGAGGTCCCAGCGGACGGCTACGGGGCTCGGGCCCATCGCGGCGACGAAGGGCTCCGCCACATCCAGGGAGTTGCACCAGTCGAACACCCGGATGGGCAGGCAGCCCGCCGGGTCGTCGCCGGCCTCCGACGAACCGTCTTCCTTGTCGGCCTTCGCCCACCATTCGAGGTCCGGAAGCACATGCAGTACGCGTGCCAGGACGTCCGGCGAGTCGATCACGCCCTCGAAGTCGACCTCCGCCTGATGGAGATCCGCGATGTCCAGCAGGGTGCGTACGGCGCGCAGCGCTTCGGCGAGATCGGGCGTGGTGAGGACGGCCGCCGCGCGGGAGTTGCTCATACCGGAAGCGTAGAGGCGAGCCGATCCCCCGGGTCACCCGGCCCGGTGATCGATTGTCGGCGGACGCCGCGGCGGATAGAGCCGGAGGCGCAGACCGAGCAGGCACTCAAGGCCTGACCCATTCCCCGGAGCCACGCTCCCCCTTGGGGCTGATCGTCGCCCTGCGCGCCCCGGTCGGATGCGCAACCAGAACACGGCTCAGAACGAGAAGCCGCCCCGTACCCCCATCGCTCCCCCTAAAGCCAAGTGTCCATCGAGTGTGCCGCCAACCCCCTCCAGCAGACCATGTACACGACGTAGGCCCCGCTCCCACAAGGGAACGGGGCCTACGTAGACGTACCGGAAGGGACGTCAGAAACGCCGAGTGATCAGCGCCCTCTTCACTTCCTGGATCGCCTTCGTGACCTCGATGCCGCGCGGGCAGGCGTCCGTGCAGTTGAACGTGGTGCGGCAGCGCCACACGCCGTCCTTGTCGTTCAGGATCTCCAGTCGCTGCTCGCCCGCCTCGTCACGCGAGTCGAAGATGAAGCGGTGGGCGTTGACGATGGCGGCCGGGCCGAAGTACTGGCCGTCGTTCCAGAACACCGGGCAGGACGACGTGCACGCCGCGCACAGGATGCACTTGGTCGTGTCGTCGAAGCGTTCCCGGTCCTCCGCCGACTGGAGGCGTTCCCGCGTCGGCTCGTTCGTGTCCTTCGTGATGAGGAAGGGCATGACATCGCGGTACGCCTGGAAGAACGGATCCATGTCGACCACGAGGTCCTTGAGGACCGTCAGGCCCTTTATGGCCTCGACCGTGATCGGCTTCTCCGGGTTGATGTCCTTGATCAGCGTCTTGCAGGCAAGGCGGTTCTTGCCGTTGATCCGCATGGCGTCCGAGCCGCAGATGCCGTGCGCGCAGGACCGTCGGAACGTGAGAGTTCCGTCCAGGTCCCACTTGATCTTGTGCAGCGCGTCGAGGACACGCTCCTTGGGGTCGATCTCCAGCTGGAAGTCTTCCCAGGCCGCCTCCGCCGAGACTTCGGAGTTGAAGCGGCGGATGCGGAAGGTGACCGTGATGTACGGGGAGTCGGCGAAGCCGGGCTCGGGGGCCGCGTCCGCCTTGTCCAGGGTCGGGGTTGCCATCAGTACTTACGCTCCATCGGCTGGTAGCGGGTCTGGACGACCGGCTTGTAGTCGAGACGGATGGACTCGGTGCCGTCGTCGCCGACCTCGCGGTACGCCATGGTGTGGCGCATGAAGTTGACGTCGTCGCGGTTCGGGTAGTCCTCGCGGTAGTGACCGCCGCGGGACTCCTTGCGGGCGAGCGCGGAGACCGCCATGACCTCGGCCAGGTCGAGCAGGTTGCCCAGCTCGATGGCCTCGAGCAGGTCGGTGTTGAACCGCTTGCCCTTGTCCTGGATCGAGACGTTCGTGTAGCGCTCGCGCAGCTCCGCGATCTTCTCGACCGCCGTCTTGATCGTCTGCTCGGTGCGGAACACCATCACGTTGGCGTCCATGCACTCCTGCAGCTCCCGGCGGATGTCGGCGACCCGCTCGGTGCCGGTGGAGCCGCGCAGCCGCTCGACCTGCGAGACGACGAGCGACGCCGGGTCCTCGGGCAGCTCGATGTAGCCGGCCTTCGCCGAGTACTCGGCGGCGGCGATGCCCGCGCGCTTTCCGAACACGTTGATGTCCAGGAGCGAGTTGGTGCCCAGACGGTTGGCGCCGTGCACCGAGACGCAGGCGACCTCGCCGGCCGCGTACAGGCCCGGGACGACCGTCGTGTTGTCGCTCAGCACCTCACCCTCGACGTTCGTCGGGATGCCGCCCATCGCGTAGTGCGCCGTGGGCTGGATCGGGATCGGGTCCGTGTAGGGCTCGATGCCGAGGTAGGTGCGCGCGAACTCGGTGATGTCCGGGAGCTTCGCGTCCAGCTGCTCCGGCGGAAGGTGCGTCAGGTCGAGGTAGACGTGGTCGCCCTCGGGTCCGCAGCCGCGGCCTTCGCGGATCTCGGTGTAGATCGACCGCGATACGACGTCACGGGACGCGAGGTCCTTCATGACCGGCGCGTACTTCTCCATGAAGCGCTCGCCGTCCTTGTTGCGGAGGATGCCGCCCTCACCGCGGGCGCCCTCCGTCAGCAGGATGCCCATGCGCCAGATGCCGGTCGGGTGGAACTGGAAGAACTCCATGTCCTCCAGCGGCAGCCCGCGACGGTAGACCGCCGCCTGGCCGTCACCGGTCAGCGTGTGCGCGTTGGAGGTCACCTTGAAGAACTTGCCGGTGCCGCCGGACGCGTAGATCACGGCCTTCGCCTGGAAGACGTGGATCTCGCCGGTTGCGAGCTCATACGCGACGACGCCCGCGGAGTGCTTGACGCCGTCGACCTCGACGATCAGCTGGTCGAGGACGTAGAACTCGTTGAAGAACTCCACGCCCTCCTTGACGCAGTTCTGGTACAGCGTCTGGAGGATCATGTGGCCGGTGCGGTCCGCGGCGTAGCAGGACCGGCGGACCGGGGCCTCGCCGTGGTTGCGGGAGTGACCGCCGAAGCGGCGCTGGTCGATCGTCCCGTTCGGCGTCCGGTTGAACGGCAGGCCCATCTTCTCCAGGTCGAGGACCGAGTCGATGGCCTCCTTCGCCAGGATCTCGGCGGCGTCCTGGTCGACCAGGTAGTCACCGCCCTTGACCGTGTCGAAGGTGTGCCACTCCCAGTTGTCCTCCTCCACGTTGGCGAGCGCGGCGGCCATGCCGCCCTGCGCGGCGCCCGTGTGGGACCGGGTCGGGTAGAGCTTCGTCAGCACGGCGGTGCGGCTGCGCTTCGTCGCCTCGATGGCGGCGCGCATGCCGGCGCCGCCGGCGCCGACGATGACGGTGTCGTACTTGTGGATCTTCATGAGTGGTTGCCTCAGCCCCGTGCCTAGCGGATGTTCGGGTCGAAGGTGAAGATCACCAGCGTGCCCAGCAGGATCGTGAACACCGTGGCGGTGTAGAGCAGGCCCTTCAGCCACAGGCGCGTGTTAGCGCGCTCCGCGTAGTCGTTGATGACGGTACGCAGGCCGTTGGCGCCGTGCAGCATCGCGAGCCACAGCATCGCGAGGTCCCAGGCCTGCCACCAGGGGGACGCCCAGCGGCCGGCCACGAAGGCGAAGCCGATCTTGGAGACGCCGCCGTCGAGGACGAGCTGGATGAGCAGGTGGCCGAGGACCAGGACGACCAGGACGATGCCGGACAGGCGCATGAAGAGCCAGCCGTACATCTCGAAGTTGCCGCGGGTCGACTTCGGGGTCTTCTTGGTGCGCTGGCGAGGGGCCTCGATGAGCGGGGCCGGGTTGTCGACGCCGTACGCCGAGAACGAGCCCGCGCCCTCGACGGGGCCGATGCCGGAAGCGGCGGTGTCAGTAGTGGACATCTGCGTCAGCTCCCGAAGACTTCGCGGAATGCGTGCCCGAGGACGGGGTACAGGGCCCCGGCCATCAGCACGACCCAGATACCGACGACGGACCAGAGCATCTGCTTCTGGTAGCGCGGGCCCTTGGACCAGAAGTCGACGGCGATGACACGCAGGCCGTTGAGCGCGTGGAAGAGGATGGCGGCGACGAGGCCGTACTCCATCAGCGCGACGATCGGCGTCTTGTACGTGGACACGACCTTGTCGTAGTCCTCGGGGGAGACACGGACAAGAGCGGTGTCCAGCACGTGTACGAACAGGAAGAAGAAGATGAGGACGCCGGTGACTCGGTGAGCCACCCAGGACCACATTCCTTCCCGGCCGCGGTACAGCGTTCCAGCCGGCACGGAAGAACCCTCCGAAAGCGGGGATTGGGGCCGCGCCGGCTTCTGTGTCGGTCGGGCCCGGCCGGGTACGGTCCACCGGCCCCGGCCATCGTAGCGACGACTTGTCGGAACGCTTACAGCGGGCCCGTCTGTGTGATCAAACAGGCAATCAAACAGGCACGTACGGGCTATCGGGGCGGTCCGAATCCGAAGAATCTGTAGATTCCGTAGATTGTGCCGATTCCGCCGACCCCGAGTACTCCTCGAACGTACGTACAAGGCGGGCGAGGCGGCCGCGGGCGAGCCGTCTGAGTTCCTCGGCCGTGAGGACGCGTTCCTCCTCGGGGTCGCTGGTCAGGCGGCCCCGGATGCCGGCGAGCACCTGGTCGAGGGCCTCCTCCGGGGCGAAGTCGTCCAGGCAGATCACGAACACATGACCGAACCGGCTCTCGTACGCGGCGTGCGCGGCGCTCAGCGCGGTGTGGGCGGCGGAGTAGGCGCTGTCCGGGAGCGGCGCGAGCGACTCGCCGGCCAGTGCCTCCGCGATGTCGGCGGCGGTCAGGTCGTACGCCGCCTCGTCGCCCGCGGCGAGCAGCGCGTCCAGGTCCGGGTAGGGCCGGTGGTCGGCCAGGCGGTGGGCCCAGCGCAGGCTGCGGCAGCAGGTGAGCAGGGCACGGGTGATCTCGTCGGCGGGTGCGGAGTTGAACCCCTCCAGGCGGGCCGGGGACGGCGCCGCGCTCTTCTGCTCGGGGAGGCGTGGGAGACGGTGCGACGTCAGCGTGGGTCCTCGGCGGTGGAAGGGGGAGGAGTGAACGTTGTGAGAGTTGTGCCGCTCACGCTATCGAGGGGCGTCGGGAGGTGTCCGACGGATGCCCGAATTTCACCCGCACGGGAGAGTTTCGGAATGTGTGGTGGACGGTTTGGGGTGGCGGGGGCGGGCTCGGTTCGCTGGAGTGGACCTCGGTGGAAAGTGAGGACTGTGATGCGCATGGTGATCGTCAGCCGGGGTGTGGTGGGTCGGGGCCGCGCCGGTACATCCGCCCGCATCCGAACGGATCGGCTGTGGGTGAGAACGGTGCTGTCTCTTCTTGACCCGTCCGGATACGGGCATTCGATGTACCGACACGGCCCCTTCCGTACGGGGGCGGCTGCCGCCCGGTGGGGGCGGGCGAGGTGCCGATGCGGCCCTTCCCGGCGTGGGCGACTGCGGGGGCGCGAGTCCATAGGCGTGGGTGGTGTGAGTGGTGTGAGTGGTGTGAGTGGTGTGAGTGGTGTGGCTGGTGCCGGTGGTGCCGGTGGTGCCGGTGGTGTGGCTCGGGGGCGATCTTTCAGCCCCGGCCGGCAGCTTTCAGCCCGTCCGGCGTTTGAGGACGAGGCCGTTCAGGCCGAAGCGGGGGGCTGGGGGCGGCAGCCCCCAGGGACGGGAAGGGTAGGGGCGGCGGGGGCGAAGAACGCGGGTGACCGCAGCGCCGGGCGGGGGGTGCGGCGATGAGCGGCGGCGCGCGGCGGGCGGCGCCCGTGAAGCGCCGGGCCGTGGTCGTCACGGGCGGCGTCGTCGCGGCGGGAGCCGTCGCCGCGGTGGCCGTCGCGGTCTGGCCCGGTGGTGCCGGAGGCGGCGGCGAGTCAGCCGGTGCGAGTGTGCCGTCGGCCGCCACGACGAAGGCCTCGTCCGCGAGCTCGCCGACCGCAAAGCCCTCTCCGTCACCCAGTCGGACCTACCCCCTGTCCCAGACTCCGCGCACCATTCCCGCCGTACGCCAGCACACCCCCGCCCGAGGGCCCGGCTGGCGCCCCGCCACCGGGGCCCGCGTCGTCGTGGACCACGGCGGCCTCGCCGATGAGGGGCGGCTGCTGGCCGGAGAGCTGAAGCTGACGTACGCCGGTCAGGCGGCGCCCCGGGCCGGCGATGTCGAGCTGGGCCTCGACCACGGGACGGCGGGCTCGGAGTCGTACACCATGACCGTCAAGAACGGCCGGGTCACTATCACCGCCCCCGCCGACGCCGGCGTCTTCTACGGCACGCGCACCCTCAAGCAGGAGGTGCACGGCGGCGGCACGGCGCCCGAGGGCGTCGTGCGCGACCGGCCCGCGAAGCCGCAGCGCGGGTTCATGCTCGACATCGCCCGCAAGCACTTCACCGCGGCCTGGATCGAGGACCGTGTCCGTGAGCTGGGCGACCTGAAGTTCAACCAGCTGGGCCTGCACTTCTCCGACGACCAGGGTTTTCGCATCGAGTCCGACACGCACCCCGAGATCGTGTCGAAGGAGCACCTCACCAAGGCGGAGGTCCGCCGGATCCTCGACCTCGCGGCGAGCCGGCACATCACCGTCGTGCCCGAGATCGACTCCCCGGGGCATCTGGGTGCCGTGATCGCCGCGCATCCCGACCTTCAGTTGCGTAACGCACAAGGGGTCGCCACGCGCGGGGCCGTCGACATCTCCAAGCCCGCCGCGGCGAACATCGTCGACGATCTGCTCAACGAGTACGCGGATCTCTTCCCCGGCCCCTACTGGCACCTCGGCGGCGACGAGTACCAGGCGCTGACGGTGGCGAACCCGGCGGTGTCCTTCCCTCAGCTGGCCGCCGCGGCCAGGGACGCCTACGGCTCCGGTGCGAGCGTCGCGGACCTGGCGACCGGATGGCTCAACAACCGCGCCAGGGTGGTGAGCGGGCACCACCGGACGCCACGGGCCTGGAACGACGGGTTCTTCCGCGGCGGCACGGTCCAGGCCGACGGCGATATCCAGGTGGCGTACTGGACCGGCAAGGAGATAGGCGCCAGGCAGCCGTCCGAGTATCTGAGCGCGGGCCGCAAGGTCCTCAACTACAACGACGAGTACCTCTATTACGTCCTCGGGCAGCCGCAGACCTTCGTCTACCCGACCGGGCAGCGCATCTACGAACAGTGGACCCCGCTCGTGCTGCGCGGCACGGCGCCGGTCGCCGCCAGGTACGACGCCCAGATCCTCGGCGGCTCCTTCGCCGTCTGGTGCGATCGCGCGGGCGCGCAGACCCAGGACCAGATCGCGGCCGGCATCCGTATGCCGCTGCGCGCGACGGTCCAGAAACTGTGGGATCCCGGCAGACCGGCGCTGTCCTGGACGGACTTCCGGAAGCTCGCGGACCGGCTGGGCTGAGAACGGCTGGACGTACGGGAGGCTCGAACCGTATCTTCCGGATGCGTATTCGTGTGCCGGGCGTGACCCCTGGGGAGGGGCGCGTCCGGCTTCTTGTGTCGGCACGGTCCTTCGTGCCGGGAAATCCGGGGGGTTCCCATGACCATGCCACCGCAACCGGTGTCGCCGCGACCCGTGCCACCGCAGTCCGGGCCGTCTCAGTCCGCGTCACCGCACGGCCCCGCCTTGCTGCGTTCGCCGGTCGGCCTCGGGCAGGCCACCGCCCTGCTGCTCGGCTTCGTCATCGTCGCCGACCTCTTCGGGATCTGGGCCGACATCACGATGTACGACGTGACGGGCGCCCTCGCGAGCGGCGAGGTCGGGGCCGCCGTGCAGCGGCGGGCCGATCACGCGGACTCGCTCTACTCGGCGGCCGGGTACGTGCAGTCGGCCACCCTCGTGGCGACCATCGTCGTCTATCTGATCTGGTTCATGCGGGTACGGGTCAACGCCGAGGTCTTCAACCCGTTCGGGCACAGCAAGTCCCGCGGCTGGACGGGCTGGGGCTGGTTCGTACCGGTGGTGAACCTGTGGTTCCCGCGCCGGATCATGCTGGACATCTGGGACGCGAGCGGCCCTGGGGGCGGTCGCGACCGGCACGGGCTCGTCAACGCCTGGTGGACGCTGTGGATCATCGGGCTGGCCGCCGGCCGGGCCGGGCTCACCGAGTACCGCAATGCCGACACCGCCCAGGAGATCCAGAACGCCGTCGGCCAGGTCATGTTCGCGGACGTCCTCGACATCGCCGCCGCGGTGCTCGCGATCCTCGTCGTACTGCGGCTGACCCGGATGCAGAACGAGACGGCGCACCAGGGCCCGGTTTCCCGCGGCGTCTGACGCGGACCGATTCGTCCTTTTCCCTGGCCAACATCCGTAACCCTGTGGTCTATTCGCCCCGAGCCGCCGAACCGAGACACCGGGGGGAACCGGCATGGGCTACTGGGGGTACTACGTCGTGGGCAGAAGCGAGGCGCCGCTCGCGGAGCTGGACGCGCTCGCGGGAGCGCGGGGCATGATGCTGCGGGGCGCGGCGCCCGGTGGCTGGCAGGTGTGGGAGTACCCGAGCGGTGACGGCGACATCGGGAACATGAACACCCTCGCCCTGGAGACCGGCGCGCCCGCGCTCTTCGGGTACGTCATGGACAGCGACTGCGTGGCGGTCGAGGCGGCGGCGCCCGAGAGCGGCGCGTGGACCACCTGCCTGGCGCGCGAGGCGATGGCCGGGTACCTCGTCGGCGGCGAGGACGGGCTCGGCGTCGACGACTACTTCCTGGAGCCGGCCGACGCCGCCGCGCGGGCCGTCGCCTGGGCCGCGGAGGCCGGCCACACCGTCACCGCCGAGCCGCTCCTCGATGTGCTGATCGCGGAGGCGGACTCTTTGGCCGAAAACCTCTTCTTCCGGTTCCTCGACCGGCTCGGTGTGGTGCCGCTGTGACACTCCTGGTCCGTCGCGCGCAGTAAGGGGAAGTGCGGGCTCCGTGAGAACAGGCGCCCTGTCGAGGGAGTTCGAAGGAGTTCGAGGGAGGCGTGATGAGTCTGGTGGAACTGATCGCTCAGGCCGATGAGCGAGGGCTGGCGGCGAGCGGACTGGCTTGTTTGGACCGGTGCGTGCCTCTGCTCGGCGGTGACGACGAGATCCTGCGGCCCCTGTGGGCGAGCCTGGCGGAGCCGGACGTGTGGGGCTCGGGTGGCTCCTGGGGCGACCGCATCGAGCAGATACGCGCCAAGCTGGACGCGGACGCCCCCGAGCCGGCCCTGACCGACGAGGACGAGGCCGCCGTACTCACCCGCCGCATGCTCGACGCGGTCCCCGCGGAACCCTCCGCCGCCGGACTCCGTACCTGGGCCGACGCCTGCTCCGTGGCGGCGCTGCAGATCCACCGGCTCCTCGACGTCGCCGACGACGGCGCGTCGTGCGTGACGGCCCGCCGCGAGGGCCGTACGGACGGCATGTCGCCGCTCGTCGCCGCCGAACTGCGCCGCCAGGTCACCATCCTGGAACTTCTCGCGGACCGTGGCGCGGGCGGACTCCGGCTCGCGCTGGTCGCGTCGACGGAGGGGCGGCGCGTGCTGCGCGCGGTGGTGTCGCGCAGGGCGCGGGGAAGGGCGTAAACCTCCTGCCCCGAGGGGTTCTTGTGACCGTCTCGGGAGGGAGATGGGGGTCCTGAGCCGGTGTCGCGAACACCCCCGGGACGCGTGACGAATCCCGGGCCGGCCACGCTCTTTTGAGTGTGAACGCAACCAGTGGGAACGCCATCCAAGCCAGCAGGCCCTCAGCTGCGACAAAGCCCGTCCGCTGGGCGGCGGACACGGTCGCGACCATGCGCGAGGGTGCCCGGCTGCGCCTCGACTACTCGGCGCAGAGCCTGTGGCGGGTGGACCGGCTGATCGAGGAAATACGCCGCGAGGGAGCGCCGTACGCCGCCGTCGAGACCGTGCTGCGCGGATTCGGCGCGTACGCCGGTGAGGTCGTCGCCCGCCGGACCGGTGCCGAGTGGTGGGAAACCGGCGGCGACCACTGGCTGCGCACCCCCGACGGACGGCTCTGGGACCCGATCGACGAGGCCCGCCGCTGCTACACGGGCGACGGTTCACTGCGGTTGCTGTGCCGGGAGGCCACGCGCTGAGTCATGACTCAAGACACGCGACGGTTCCCGAATGGCGATCGGGCCGCTCGCGGGCGACTTCCTCACGCAGTGTCCGGTCTGGCGCCGGCGCCGGTACGCCAATGCCCCCGTCGGGCCGGCCGCGTTCGCCGAGGCGTGGACACTGCTCGGCTCCGCCCGAATGCTCTCCCCGCCAAGAGCGTCAACGTCTTCTACGAGGTGGGGGACCCGGCGAACACCAGCTCGGAGAGGGTCCACCAGGGCCCCTACGTGAAGTACCGGATCAAGGGTGCCGGCAAGGACGGTGCCGTCCGCGTGCCGCTCTCCGGGAATCCGTTCCCGCAGGAGGACGGCAGGGTCCCGGTCACCATGGCACAGAAGATAGCCGACTTCCTGCTCAAATCGCGTCGCGCGGATTAGCTAGACTGCTCGAATGGCTCAACGCGTAGATATCACCGGCCTTTCGTCCGCCGACTTCCTGAAGGCGTTGCAGCGCGGAACCAGCGGAATGTGGTCCGTGGAAGCCGCGGTCTGGCTTCTGGAGCGGCACGGAGTGTGGCTCGACGACCAGCGGTTCCGGGCTTGCGTGGACGGTGGTCTGGACGGGTCGGGCCAGGTGTGGGCCGGCATTGATGTGCAGCGCGCAGCCGCGGCCATCGATGCCGGCGTATTCGGCGAGTGGGGCGAGGACATCGCGCTGCTGCGTTTTGTCCTGAGCCTGTACGGAGACCATCCCATTTCGCTCCGATACACCTGCGAGAACATTTCCGAGGAAAATCTCGCGCTCATCGGAAAGGCGCTTTACCTGGCCTGCGGTTATGACGAGCCCAGGTAAAGCGCCTACTCGGTACGGGTTACGGCGTCAGGGTCTGCCCCAGGTGTGCGCCCGTCGGCGTACCCAGCTGGGCCTTGGCGTACACCGCGGCCTGGGTCAGGCCGAGGCCCGTGCTGTTGCTGGGCACGTACAGCAGGATGCCGTCGCCCGCGTCTTCGCCCTCGGCGCCGAGCGTCAGGTCGGTGCGGCCGTACCCCGAGAGGTCGGTGAGTGAGACGGCCGAGCCCAGCTTGTCGTCGGTCTCCGTGGAGCCGGGGACGCCGGAGGTGTCCTGCGAGACGGCCACCGCGCCGGAGCCGGTGAGGCCCGTCGAGGTGCCCTTGAGGAGCAGGGCGCTGCCCGCGTTGGAGCGGTTGACCGAGTCGCGCGTGATGTCCTCGTTCGGGGCGCCCGCCAGGACGTCCGCGTAGCCGTCGAGGTTGTAGTCGCCGACCGACACCGAGGTGCCGAGCGCGTCGCCGGACTCGTTGGCGCCCGGAACACCCGTGGTGTCCTGCTGGATCGTCGTCATGCCGGCGGTGGTGAAGCCGGTGGCGGTGCCGGGGACCATGGTGACCTGGCCGCCGGAGACCGCGCCGGACTCGGAGGCGTACGGCTGGCCGATGACGAGGTCGTCGTAGCCGTTGCCGTTCACGTCGCCCGCGGCGATGGAACGGCCGCCCTTGACGCTGAGCGTGGACACCTTCGTCAGGCCGGTCGCCCCGCCCTTGAACCAGGTGACCCGCCCGATGCCGCCCGCGTCACGGTAGTTCAGGGCCACGTCCGCGTAGCCGTCGCGGTTGAAGTCGCCAGTCGTGGCGTCGGTGTACGCGATCGCGCTCGTCGACGTGGTGAGGGTGCCGGTCTGGGTGGCGCCGCCGGTCAGGCGGGCGTTCCAGTTGCCGCCCTTGCCGGTGCCCGCGGCGAACACGTCCGCCTTGCCGTCGCTGTTGAAGTCGCCGACCGTCACGGCCGATCCGAGCTTGGCGCCCGCCGCGGTCACCCCCGAAGTGGCATAGGAGAAGCCCGAGTTGAGGGCAGGACCGTACAGGACGGTCACGGAACCCCGGTCCGCGTTGCCGCTGGTGTCGTCCTCGCCTGGCGCGCCGATCGCGAGGTCCGCGGAGCCGTCGCCGTTGATGTCGCCCCACGCCGTGGCGGCACCCCAGTTGTCGCCCGCCTCGGAGGAGCCGGGGACACCCGCGCTGTTCTGCGTGAGCGTCACCTTCGACGCCGGGACCGGGCCGTTGAGGCCGCCCGGTACGAGGGTGACGCTGCCGACGCCGCCCGATGCCTGGGGCGTACCGGCCACGAGGTCGCTGATGCCGTCGCGGTTGAAGTCGGCGGTCGGGATCGCGGAGTTCTTGCCGGCGCTCGCCGCGTACCGGCGGATCTCGGCGAGCTTCGGGTAGAGATTGGCGCCGGGGCAGGCGGTCGCGTTGGTGTCGCGGTGGCCGAAGACCGTCGGGAGCGTGATCGACGTGCCCTTGTCGACGAGGTTGCCGTCCTGGCCCTTGGCGCTGCCGGACACCAGCGTGACCTTGCCGTTCGGGTCGACGCCGTACATGCCGAACTTCCAGGCGACGATCCGGGCGATGGCCTCGAGCCCGGCCCGGCTCGGCTTGGCGCTCTCGTAGTTGCCGATGTACGAGATGCCGACCGTGTTGGTGTTGAACCCGATGTCGTGCGCGCCGATCACCGGCAGGTCCATGCCGCCGCTGCGGCCCTCGAAGATCTGGCCGCACTTGTCGACGACGAAGTTGTAGCCGATGTCGAAGTAGCCGCGCGAGAAGTGCTCCTGCTGGATGGTGCGCAGCCGGGCGCGGGACTGGCCGCAGGAAAGCTTGTTGTCGCTGTCGACACCGGTGTGGTGCACGACGGCGGCCTTGATCTCGGTGCCGTACTCGGGGGTGCCGTCGTAGTTGGTGGAGGCGCCCCACTCGGCCTGGGTGATGATCGGGGGCTTGACGACCGTGGAGGGGCGGGGCGCGGGCACCGTGCTGGAGGGGGACGGCGAGGCCGAGGGCGAGCCGGAGGCGGTGTCGGTCGGGGTCGCGCTCGGCGACGTGGTGTCGGCGGGCGGCGACGGGTCCGTCGGGGTCGCCGAATCGGTCGGCGCCGCCGTGTCGGTGGGAGTCGCCGTGTCGGTCGGGGTCGCCGTGTCGGTGGGAGTCGCCGTGTCGGTCGGGGTCGCCGTGTCGGTGGGGGTGGCCGCGGGGGTGGTCTCCTCCACGAATGCGGCGGGCTCCGTGCTCGTCGTCGTACCGGCCGGATCGGTGCCCGGGTCGAGCAGCCTGACGTCCATCCCGGACGGCTGGCCCTTCGCCTCGGCGCCGTCCGCGCCGACCACGCGCACCTCGACGCCGTCCGCGTCGCCGGTCCATACGGACGCGGTGCCGCCGCGGGTCCCGGCCCGCTCGGCCTCCGTACCGTCGGCCGAGAACGGGTCGTCGGGCAGCTTCTGCCAGCCCGACCACTTGCCGGTGTCCAGCGCGCGGTAGCGCACCTCCGGCGTGCCCTTCGGCTTCGCGTCCGGGTCGCTCCAGGTCAGCAGGACCGCGCTGAACCGGTCGGTGCCCTGCTTGTCCAGGCCCTTGCGGCCGGAGCCCTCGTCCTTGAGCTTGACCGTGTGCATGGCGGGCTTGCGGCCCTTGGCGTCCCGGTCCGGCTGATCGGTCGGATTCGCGACGGCGTAGGTGACCGCTCCCGCCCCACCCAACACGACCGCCCCGATGGTCAGCCATGCTCTCCGCTTCAGACTCAGCGGCTTGTACGCATGGGTCGTCCTGCGACTCAAATGTCCCACCCCTAGAGAACTTTCACGATTGACCCACCCGTCTCAGGGGTGGCTTCTTGTACAGCGCACGTGAATTGCCAAACATCACGGCGCTGGATGTGCCGTACATCACTCCGGAACCGGGCGGCGCCGTGCTTGCTCCGGCTGTGCGCCCGTCCTTGCTTCGCCCGTGCGCCGCCCGGTCCCGGCCGCTCACTTCGCCAGTACGCCGCCGATGCCCGCCGCGGCGTTCGTGCCGAGTGCGGTCGGCCCGTAGTAGGCGCCGCTGTCCGGGACGACTCCATGCGGTCCGCCGTTCAGCGTCAGGACGGTGCCGTCGCCCGCGTTCTCGCCATCGGCGCCGAGAGCGAGGTCCGGGTGGCCGTCGCCCGTCAGGTCGGCCAGTGCGACCGCCGAGCCGAGCCGGTCGTCGGTCTCGGCGGCGCCCGGCACCCCGGCGAGGTCGGTGTCGTAGACCTCGGCGCCGGCGGCCGTGAGGCCGTCGGGGCCGCCGTGCAGCAGCAGGGCCGCGCCCGCGTCGGTCGCCGTGCCCACGTCCTCGCCGGGCGCACCGGCGAGGACGTCCGCGTAGCCGTCGCCGTCCGTGTCGGCCGCCGCGAGCGAGGCGCCCAGCCGGTCACCGGACTCGCCGCCGGGGATCGCGCCCCGGCCGAGGACCGGCGCCCCGGTGCTGGTGAGCCCGTCCGCCGAGCCGTGGAACGTGGAGATCTCCCCGCCGTCGCCCGCATCGGGGCGGCCCACGGCCAGGTCGGCGTACCCGTCGCCGTTCAGGTCCGCCGAGGCGAGCGCCCGCCCGCCGGCACCGTCGAGAACGGTCGGCGCGTCGGTGCGCAGTCCGGTCGCCGAGCCGCGCAGTACGACGAGGGGCGTGGCGCCGCCCGCGGTACGGAAGGTGAGGGCGGCGTCCTCGTAGCCGTCGTGGTCGAAGTCGCCGGTCGCGATGTCCGTGTAGCTCAACGCGCCGCCTCCGGAGGCGAGTTGGGCGGGTGCGGAGAAGGTGCGGTCCGCACCGTCGATCGCCCAGGCCCGCGCCGCGCCCGGCGCCACGGCGAGGATGTCGTCGCCGCCGTCCCCGTCGAAGTCGCCGGTGGCGAGGGCCGCACCGAAGCGCGCGCCGCTCGCCCGCACCCCGCTCGGCTCATTGACCATCCCGGCCTGTCCCGCCAGGCCGTTCGCGGTGCCGCGCAGCAGGCTCAGCGCGCCCTCGTCGCTAGCGCCGGCGGTGACCTCCTCGCCGGGCGAGGCGACGACGAGATCCGCGTACCCGTCGTGGTCGAAGTCCCCGTACGCGGTGGCGGATCCGAAGCCGTCGCCCGTCTCCGAGCCGCCGGGCACGCCGACCGACTCCTGCGTGATCACGGCCTTGCTTCCGGCGTACGGCGCCGAGCGCGCGCCAGGTACGACGGTGACCTGCCCGGCCGAGGCCAGCCCGTTCGCCGTGGCCTTCGGGACGCCCGCGGCCAGGTCGGCGTGGCCGTCGCGGTTCATATCGCCTGTCGCAGCAGGGGAGTTGGCGGCGGAGGCGAGCGTGCGGATGGCGGGCAGATCGCCGTAGAGGTTCTCGCCCGGGCACTCCGTCGGATAGCCGTCACGGTGACCGGAGATCCGGTTCAGGGTCACCAACTGGCCCTGCGTGTACTTGCCGTTGTCCGCGCCCGCCGCCATCACCACGGTGCCGGACGGGTTGATCCCGTACAGCCCGAGCTTCCACGCGGCGAGCTTGGCGACGGAGTCGCGCACGGCCTGCGGCGCGGTCGCGGTGTTGTAGTCCCCGAGGACCGCGACCCCGCTGGTGTCGGTGTTGAAGCCATAGGTGTGCGCGCCGTAGACCGGCTTGTCGACGCCGCCCGCGCGGCCTTCGAAGACCGTGCCGCACTTGTCGACCAGGAAGTTGTAGCCGATGTCGTTCCAGCCGTTGCTCTGCACGTGGTAGACGAAGATGCCGCGGATGATCGACGCCGACTCCGCGCAGGTGTAGTCGTTGGTGCCCGCGGTGTGGTGCACGAACACGGCCTTCGTGTCGGTCGTGTATGTCGGCGGGTCCGCGACCATCGACTCGTCGGCGCCCCATCCGGAGCGGGGGACGATGTCCGGCTGACCGGCGGCGGTCGCCGCCCCGGTCGGGGCGGGTGCCGACTCCTTCGCCCCCGAGTCGGGATCGACCAGGTCGACCCGGAGCCCGCCGGGCAGCTTCGCTCCGGTGATCCGTGCCTGCACACCGTCGGAGGGCCCGACCCACAGGGGCTGAGTGCCGCCCCGCAGACCGTTGCCGCCGTGCTCGGGCCCCGACTCCGGTGCGTGGGCGTCGAGTTCGAGGTCGCGCCACGGCGACCAGCGCCCGGTCGTGGCACTCCGGGTGCGTATCTGCGCCGTCCCGCCGAGCGCGGCCCGCGCGTCGGACCAGGTGACGCCGACCATGCGGAACGGCTCGGTCGTCCGCGCGGGCAGCACACGGCGCGCCGGATCGGACCCGGCGGGCACGGCCACGGTGCGCAGGGCGCCCCGGGGAGCCGCGGTGTGTACGGCGGTCGTCTGGGTGCGCGCGGACAGGGCGATCGCGCTGAGGACGACGGCGCTGGCGAGCGCGACGCGGACCGCACCCCGGCCCGCGGGCCCCATCAGCTGCCCTCCTGGCCGGCCGCGTTGGCGTCCGACGGCTCCGGCGAGGGCAGTTCGGCCTGGCAGGTGGCGCGCCCGAACTTCCCGAAGGCGGTGGCGGTCTGGATGTGCTTGCCGCGAACGGCGAGTTGGCAGCTGGCCCGCCCGCCCTTCTCTCCGAGGGTGATGGTCACGAGGGGCGCCTTGCCGAGCGGCACGCTCACGGTCTTCTTCCATGGCAGCGTGACTTCGTCCGCCACCACGGCGTCCCCGGACTCGCTGCGCGCCTGGTACGTGATGTCGGCTGTGCCCTCGCCGTCGACCTGGTACGTCACCGAGGCCGTGGGCACGTGGTGCTGCTTCGGCTTCTCGGCGGTGTTGAACACGCCGTAGACGACGACTCCGGCGCAGGCGGCGAGGAGGACGCCGCCCACCACGATTCCGCGGCGGTCCGCGCCCTTCGAGGTCTTTTCCCCTGGTGCTCCCGGTGAATTCTCCTCGGCGACTTCCGGGGTATCGGCGGCTTCCTCGGTATCGGTGACTTCCGGGGTATCGGCGACATCCTCGGTATCGGCGACTTCCGCGGTGCCGACGTCGTCCGGCTTCCGTGTCGATGGCATGGCGCTCCCGCTTTCGGATCGGCGCGCATTCCGGGAACGAATGCGGGCGGCTGAAGAACCGGGCGTTTATACCTCATGGGGAGCGGCCCGATCCAACGACGGGAAATATCCGGCGAATCGACCGCCCGTTTCGCCGCAGATGAAGCGAATTCCGTCCTCCTGGGCTCGACTGTCCAGCTTGCGGCGTCTGTTGACATGCCATCAGCCAGCTGATTAGAACTCGGGCTTCCGCAAAGGAGATTCACAGGAAGGGCCGTTCCATCATGACCAGTCGGGATCCCCGGCTGGTGGTTCGGCGTGCCCGCATTCGGTCACGCGCGTCACGCGCGCTAGGGGCGGAAATCGGGGGCGCCGTATGAGAAAGGGAATTGGACGTGAAAGTCCGATACGGGAGAGTGATCTCCTGCCTTGTGGTGTCCGCGGTCGTGAGTACCGCGCTGCCACAATTCGCCTACGCTGCCTCGTCCACGGACGATGACGGTGGCGGAAAGGGGATTGTCGATACCGTCGAAGGCTGGTTCGGCGGCGACGACCATCACCAGCTCGCCAAGCCGCCGTCCCACGACGAGCTGGACGTGGCCGACCGCCAGAAGCTGCCGAGGGGCAAGAACGCCCCGAAGGCCAGGAGGGTCAAGGAGCTGAAGAGCCGGCGCACCTCGACCGCGCGGTTCTGGCAGCTGTCCGACGGCCAGGTGCAGGCGGAACTGTCGGCGATCCCGACGTCGTACCGCTCGGGCTCCGGCAAGAAGGCGACCTGGAAGCCGATCGACACGGCCGTCCACCGGACGGACGCCAAGGGCTTCGACTTCGCCAACACCACCAATGAGGGCCGGAGTTGGTTCGGCTCGGAAGCGGATCACCTGATCCGCTTCCAGTCCCCGGACGGCCGTACGGTCACCCTCGGTCTGGAGGGCACGCATGGCGCGCTGAAGCCGGCCGTGAAGGGCTCGACGGTCACCTACAAGGACGCGGCGCACGGCGCGGACCTGCAGTACGGCGTCGGCCCCGGCCGGGTGAAGGAGAACATCACCCTCGCCGAACGGCCCACCGGTCCCGTGAAGTTCACCTTCACCCTCGACACCGACGGTCTGGTGCCGCGGGCGCGCAAGGACGGCTCGATCGCCCTGTACGGCGCGCTGCCGAACACCCCGGTGATGGTGATCCCGGCGCCGTTCATGACGGACGCGAAGAAGGCGGACAAGTCCGTCTTCGGCAAGACCTACAGCACGGCCGTACGGCAGAAGCTGACCCGGGACGGCAAGCACTGGAAGCTGACCGTCGCGCCCGACGCGAAGTGGCTGGCGTCCAAGCACCGTCAGTACCCGGTGGTGATCGACCCCACGATCACGATCACGCCGTCGCCGTCGGACTCGCAGGACACGATGGTCCTGTCGGACCAGCCGACGTCGAACTTCAACACCTCCTGGAAGCTGGCGGTGGGCCGTACGGCCACCGGCACGGCCCGCTCCCTGATCAAGTTCCCGCTGAGCGAGATCCCCTCGGGCACGAAGATCGACTCGGCGCGCCTGGAGATGTACTTCGACAACGCGCACGACGGCGGCGGCACGAAGGTGCCGGTGGAGGTGCACCGGGCGACCGGCACCTGGGACGAGACGTCGGCGACCTGGAACGGCACCAGCTCGTACGTCGGTGAGCTGTCCGGCACCAGCTACACGGTGGACGACGGCGACCCGGGGACCACGGCGGCCACCGGCTCCTGGCCGGCGACGACGTCCTCGCTCGCGCAGTACGGCATCGGCGGCGACTACCACTACAACAAGGACACGGTCGCCGGCGACACCTACACCTGGCAGCCGAACATCAAGGACGCGGGCACCTACCAGGTCGACGCGCACTACGTCGCCGCCACCGACCGCGCCACCAACGCCCCGTACACGGTGACGTCCAAGGCCGGCTCCACCACCTACACGGTGAACCAGCAGTCCGGCACCAACGGTGTCTGGGCCCCGCTGGCGAGCGGTGCGCAGATCGACTTCGCGGCGGGTACGGCCGGCAAGGTCGTCCTGGGCGACGGCCCGGCCTCCGCGACCACGTCGGTGATCGCGGACGCGGTCCGTTTCACCAACCCGGCGATGATCAACAAGGACATCGGCGAGTACAGCCAGTGGCACAAGTTCCCGGTGACGGACACCGTGCAGCAGTGGCTGGACGGCACCTCGACCAACAACGGGTTCATCCTCAAGGCCGCCGACGAGTCGACAGCCGGCCCGATCGGCGGTCCGCGCTACGAGGCCGGTGACGGCGACTACGGCGGTGAGACCTCCACGATCCCGCGGCTGACGGTGACGTACGGCAAGGTCGGCACCACGCTGAACTCGCCCACCGTGGTCCACGGCACCGGCCCGGAGCTGTCCTGGAAGGCGTACGCGAACACCACCGGTGACCCGAGCAACGACATCGTCGAGTACCAGCTGCACCGCTCCACGCAGCAGGCGTTCACCCCGTCCGCGGCCACGCTCGTGGCGCCGATCGACAAGTCGGCGACGGCGTACACCGACACCACCGCGACCCCGACGCCGGACTCCTCCTCGGTGGAGATCGGAAGGTCGTACTACTACCAGCTCGCGGTGAAGACGAAGGGCGGCCAGGTCCTCGGCTCGCCCACCCGCATCGTCGGCGTGCCCAAGGCGGGCCGCACGATGAGCCTGATCCAGGGCACCACGGCCGGCGTCACGGACACCACCCTGTCCTCCGCGACCCCGACCACCAACCTGGACACCATCGGCCGGGACGGAGTGGGCCAGAAGTGGCTGAGCGTGGGCAACAACACGCCCACGAACTCCACCGAGAAGACCCGCGCGGTCATGAAGTTCCCGACCAGCGCGATCCCGACGACGGCCACGGTGCTGGAGTCCCGCCTGTTCATGTGGGGCGCGGAGACCACCACCAAGACCAACGGTGCGATCTACGAACTCCACGGTCTGAACAAGGACTTCAACGAGACCCAGGCCACCTGGAACAGCGCCGCTACCGGCACGGCGTGGACGACGGCGGGCGGTGACTACTCGGGCACCGTCTCCGACACGGTGGCTTCGGTCTCCGACGTCGGCCGCCACTGGTGGGACGCGACCTCTCTCACTCAGGGCTGGACCCGCACCGCGTCCTCCAACCACGGCGCCCTGATCAAGCTGAAGGACGAGACCTCCACGGGCCCGCAGGAGCAGACGATGTTCCTGGCCTCGGAGGCAGCCGATCCGCAGATCGGCCCGCTGCTGCGCGTCATCTACGTCGACTCCACGACGGACGACACGTACTACGCGCCGCAGACTCCGGCCCGTATGACCCCGAACTCGACGTACACGGTGGACTTCACGGTCACCAACACCACGTCGAGCGCGTGGGCGAGCGGTGAGCGGGTCCTGTCGTACACCTGGCAGCTCCCCGACGGCACGGACGCGACGACGGGCGGCAACCAGCTGTCCACCGCGATCCCGCCGCTGTCCCCGGGCCAGTCGACGACGATCCAGGCGCAGGTCAAGACGCCGATCAACTCGGACTCGGGCAGCAAGCGCACCAAGTACGTACTCGGCTGGGACGTCAAGAAGGTCTCCGACGGCAGCTGGCTGTCGGCGGGCACGGGTGGCATCCCCACGTTGAAGCAGAACGTGGCGGTCGAGGACCCGACGTCGAACGCGCTCGGTCTGGAGAAGTTCTACTCCTACACGGGTAAGAACACGGGCGCCGGCTCGACGGTCATGAACAACCTCGCCTCCGGCAACACCGTGTGGTCGTACAACGCGTTCAGCAACCCGGGGCGTGGCCTGACGACCTTCGCGCGGTTCGCGTACAACTCGCTGGACACCGACAACACGACCGGTGGCGCGGGCGCGGGCTGGTCGGCACAGCTGGGCGGGCCGATCCGGCTCGGCGCGCAGCTGGACTTCCACCCGAACCCGGTTCAGAACGCCTCGGAGATCCGTCTGCCGGACGGTGACGGCACCACGCACGTCTTCACCAAGCAGCCGGACGGGTCGTGGAAGGCCCCTGCGGGTGTCCATTACCGCATCACGATGAAGGCGGGTCTGGACTGCACCCCGGACAAGGACCCCGTGCCCGACGCGTGGACCCTTCTCCGGCCGGACGGGACGCGGTTCCTCTTCGGCTGTGACGGTTATCTGACGTCGGTGGTCGACAAGAACGGCAACACGCAGACGTACACCTACGAGCAGCACAAGACCCAGGGCAAGGCGGCGAAGTTCCTCGCCTACGTCACCGACCCGGCGGGCCGGCAGTCCCTGACGCTCGACTACTACAAGAAGGGTGACGCGTCCTACAGCTACATCGACGGTACGGGCGCCAAGGTCACGGGCACGAGCCTGACCGACCCGGACATCTACGACCACGTGAAGTCCATCACGGACATCTCGGGCCGCAAGGTCTCCTTCTTCTACACGGTCGAGGGCCTGCTCGGTCAGTTCACCGACGGTGACGGCTCCAGCCAGCCGAAGAATTTCAAGTTCACCTACGACGCCACCCAGGGCAACAAGAACGTCAAGCTGGTGACGGCCACGGACCCGCGCGGCCACGACACCAAGCTGGCGTACTACGCGCCCCAGACCGGCGACGACCCGAAGTACCACTGGTGGACGAAGACGATCACGGACCGTCTGAACGGGGCGACGGGCTTCGCATACGCGGCGGACACCGCGAACACGAAGTTCACCGACAGCACGGTGACGGATGCCGAGACGCACGCCACGAAGTACGTGACGGACGACTTCGGCCGCCCGGTCCAGACGACCAACGCCAAGTCCCAGACCGCGAAGATGAGCTGGGACGCCGACAACAACGTCACGTACCTGGAGGAGGACAACGGCGCCAAGACCGCGTACTGCTACGACCAGAAGACGGGCTACCCGCTCTGGCAGCGCGACGCGGAGAACAACAAGGCGGGCGTGCCGGACCAGACGACCACCTGTGTCTCGGACACCTCCAAGTGGCCGGCGAACGCGGCGAAGTTCGAGTACCAGACGCGTGCGGACGGCTTCTCTGCGGACCTGTTCCGCAAGACGTCGCCGGAGGGGCGTGCCTGGCAGTTCGGGTACGACTCGTTCGGCAACGTGAAGACGGTCACGGACCCGAAGGGTGTCGCGACGCCGACGGCCGGGGACTACACCACGTCGTACGAGTACGACGCCTACGGCGAACTGACCAAGGCAACCGACGCCAACGGCCACGCCACCACGTACAGCGGCTTCGGACCCACCGGTTACCCGGCGACGATCACGGACGCGAAGTCCAACTCGACGACGTACGAGTACGACGCCCGCGGCCAGGTCACCCAGGTCACCGACGCCAACAGCAAGGTGACCACGCAGACGTACGACACGTTCGGGCGGCCGCTGATCAACACGGTGCCGAAGGAATCCGGTGTCGTGATCACCACCCCGGCGCCGGTGTACGACGAGAACGACAACGTCACCAGGTCGACGGCACCCAACGGCGCGGTCTCGACAGCGGTGTACGACAACGCGGACCAGGTCACCTCGGCGACCGCCCCGGCGAACAACCAGACCGCCCCGCGCACCACGTCGTACACGTACGACAAGGCCGGCAACCTGAAGACGACGACCGAGCCCAAGGGCACGGCGACGACGACGGATGCGACCGACTACGTCACGACGAACTACTACGACGAGATCTATCAGCTCACCTCCGTGATCAACGCGAAGGGCGACAAGCTCTCGTACGAGTACGACAACGTCGGCAACGTCACCAAGGTCATCGACCCGAAGAAGAACGCGACGGCCGACACGACCGACTACACGACCAAGACCGACTACGACCTGGACCACCGGGTCACGGTTGTCACGGACGCAGCAGGCAAGACCACCAAGGAGGGCTACGACAAGGACGGCCTGGTCACCTCGGCCACGGACGCCGAGAACAACACCACGCTCATCACCTACGACGAGCGCGGCAAGCAGACCGAGGTCAAAGTCCCGCACGAGGGCACCACGACACGGTCGACGAAGTACGAGTACGACCAGGTCGGCAACACCACCAAGGTGCTCACGCCGCGGGCGACGGCGGCCGGTTCCACCGACGCCTTCACGGTCCGCACGTCGTACGACGAGCTGAGCCGCCCGGCCAAGCAGTACCAGCCCTACGACCCGGCGGACTCCCGCTACAACAACCCGAACGTCTACACGGAGACGACGTACGACAAGGTGGGCCAGGTGGCGAAGACCTCGCTGCCGCCGTCGGACGGCGAGACGGTCCGCAACGACACCACCTACAGCTACTTCGACAACGGCTGGGCGAGGTCGTCCACGGACCCGTGGGACATCACCACGACCTACGACTACAGCGAGCTGGGTCAGCAGACCAAGCGGACCCTGACCTCGGCGGGCGGCTCCTCGGACCGCACGATGTCGTGGTCGTACTACCCCGACGGCTCGCTGAAGTCCCGGTCGGACGACGGTGTCCCGGCGGGCAAGTCGGTCGTCCTGGTCGACAACTCCGACACCCAGAACACGTCGAAGACCGGCACCTGGACGAAGGGAGACGTCACCGGTCAGCAGGGCTACAACCACGAGACCCACGCGGCCGGCACCGGCACGGACGCCTACACGTGGACGCTCAACATCCCCAAGGACGGCACGTACGCCGCGTACGTGAAGTTCCCGAAGGTGACGGGCGCCGCGACGACGGCGAAGTACACGGTGACGTACGACGGCGGGACGACTGACAAGACGATCGACCAGAACGCCACCGCCAACCAGGGCACCTGGGTCTCGCTGGGCTCCTTCGCCTTCAAGCAGGGCAACGCGGCGAAGCTGCAGCTGTTCCAGAACAGCGGCGGAGTCGTGGTGGCGGACGCCGTCAAGCTCGTCCGGGACACCACCGGCGACCCGGCGGACACGGAGAAGGACAACTTCGCCTACTCCTACGACCTCAACGGCAACCTGACCCAGGTCGACGACACCTCGTCGACCGCGAAGATCGACAACTACGGGATCACCTACACGGGCCTCAACCAGGTCCAGAAGGTCACCGAGTCGCTGGCCGGCACAGAGAAGAAGTCCACGTCGTACACGTACGACGCGAACGGCCTGTCGGACACGATCACGCACCCCGACCAGTTCTCCAAGTACACCTACGACCTGCGTGACCTGGTGAAGACGGTCTCGGTCGGCAAGTCCGCCACGGACGCCTCGCCGAAGGTGACCTCGTACACGTACACCGACCGCGGCCAGAAGCTGAAGGAGACCAAGGCCAACGGCAACACGGTCGACTACACGTACTACCTGGACGCCGCGCTCAAGTCGACGACGGAGAAGAAGCCCAACGGCACCCTCGTCTCCTCGCACACCTACGCCTTCGACCCCAACGGCAACAAGTCGCAGGACGTGGCGAAGAAGATGAACGCCGACAACCACGCGGCGTACCTCGACTCCACCACGGACTACACCTACGACCCTGCCGACCGGCTGAAGCAGACGGTGAAGACCGGTAACGGTGCGGGCACCGAGACGTACGTCCACGACAACAACGCCAACGTCATCAGCCAGACGGCCAAGGGCACCACGACCACGTTCGAGTACGACCGCAACCGTCTGCTGAGCGCCGCGGTCGGTAGTGCCACCGCCAAGTACAACTACGACCCGTTCGGCCGCCAGGAGTCCGTTACCTCAGGCGGAAAGATCATCTCGCGAAGCGTGTACGACGGCTTCGACCACGTCGTGGAGTCCCAGAAGATGGACGACACGGGCGCGATGAAGTCGACCACCTACACCTTCGACCCGCTGGATCGCACCGCCTCGGAGACGGCGGCAGGCAAGACGACGGACTACGAGTACCTGGGTCTGTCGAACGAGGTCCTGGACGAGAAGGTCGCCGGCACGCTGACCAAGTCGTACCAGTACAGCCCGTGGGGCGAGCGCCTGTCGCAGGTCAAGCACAACAGCGACGGCACGACCGAGGACGGCTACTACGGCTACAACAGCCACTCCGACGTCGAGACCCTCACGGACAAGAACGGCGACACCAAGGCCACTTACGGGTACACCGCCTACGGCAACACCGACGACTCGGAATTCACCGGGATCGACAAGCCGGACCCCGCCGACCCGACCAAGGAGGCGTACAACCCCTACCGCTACAACGCAAAGCGGTGGGACGCCCAGTCCGGCACGTACGACATGGGCTTCCGGAACTATGACCCGGGGCTGAACCGCTTCACCACCCGGGACATGTACAGCGGTGCCCTGGCCGACATGAACCTCGGCGCGGACCCGTTCACCGGTAACCGGTACGCCTTCGCCGGAGGCAATCCGGCCACCAACATCGAGCTCGACGGTCACAGTTGGTGCGACTGGTGCTCGGACGCCGCGGACTGGGTCTCCGACAACTCCGACACCCTGTCCAACATCGGCGGCGACCTGCTCGAGACCGGTCTCGGTGTGGCGGGCATGTTCGGCGGCGCCGACATGATGTTGGGCGGCGCTGCCATGTGCATTGCCGGCGGTATCGAGACCCTCGGCGGGGCGTGTGTGGCGGGCGGCGCATTGGCCGTATCCGGCTTCGCGACTGCGGCCGGTGGGGCCACGATGGCTGTCGACGGAGCGACCGGCCTCGGCAAGGACCTGGGCAATCTGCGCAGCTCCGACAGCGGATCGGCCGGTGGCGGCTCGTCCAAGGCGGCCGAGCCGGAGTCCATCGACATCGAGGGCCTGAACAACCCCTGGGGACAGGCGGAGAGAGACACGATCGAGTCCGAACTCGGAGGGAACCTCCCGGATCGCTTCCCCTATATCGACGTATGGGACGCGGAGAGCGGAACAGCAGCCAGTGTGAAGACCATCGACTGGCGCCGCGACACGTACAAGTTCTCCAACTCGGCCATCGCGTCGACGGGGAAGAAGTACGTCCAGGACATGGTGAACTTCTCGAAGAACGGTGCCTCTGGGGGCGGGGTGTCGGTCACCCCTGACATGGTGAAGACCAACCAGCTGAAGATCGCCTTCCCCGCCGGGGCCTCGGACTCGCAGCTGGCCGCCTTCCAGAAGATCGTCTCCTACGGTGAGCAATATGGAATCAACGTCAACCTGTACGCAGTGGGAGGGTGAGTCCTGTGGACGATGAGGTCCAGTCCGCACTCGTCCTGCACGAGCAGTCTCTCGGCGCAACCGGAGTTGCGGAGCGGTTCGTCCCGCTCGGCCAGGGCAAGGTCCTGCTGCCCCTGACCGAGGAGATCTGGGACTGTATCGGCGCAGAGCTCGCGGACAATCCGGACGACGCGGGGGAGCTGGACTATTTCATGTCCGTGGTCCTGCGATGTGCCGGATGCGAGGAGCTCCGCGGAAACGTCGTCTTCATCGAGGCGCAGCCGGGAAGGGAGTCTTCCATCGTCACTACGGATGCAGTCGTTTCGACTTCGTCCGTGTGGGAGGAAGGCCAGGCCGACGGCTTGATGGAGGCAGTCGACAGACCGATCAACGCGGCGCTCCGTGCCGTGGGGGTCGAGCGGGGTCGGTGGCCCGATGAATGCGCCGCAATCGGCCTTGCGATTCCCTTCTCCAGGTAGAACGCAAGAGTGAAGCGGTAAACAATTGGCTCGCCGCTCAGACAAGCAGTCTGGGTGGCGAGCCATTCGGCAGCTACAGCCTGCCGGCGCAGATGAAGTGTCCTGGAGTTGGCCGTGGGACCAGCCGGAGGCAGCGATTGCCGTGAAATCGACAATGGATGCCAAAAAGCAATTAGGGCAATCCTGCCCGAAGGGTCCAGCATGTCCGTGTGGTACCCTGGCGCAACGGAGCCGACAATTATACCGGGAGCGGCGGCCGCACCGTAGTTCTAATCCGGCCGGTTGTCATACGGTAGCGATAGCGATAGCGGCAGAGCGAGCTTACCGATGTGAGTGCGACAACCGGCCGAATCTTCGACTCAACGGGAAATGCATTCGGCAAGACGGAAGCGCGGAAACTACCCACATCCTCAGCGTGCGTAGTCGCCGCGCGCTTGACCAGGCCCCCTCATGTGCACCTGCGACAACCTTGGGCGATTTGGCTGCTGGTTAACCAAATTCGGGATTAAGGTAATCCAGTCCAAAGGCTCCATCGTATGCCAATGATTATGGCTGGAATGATCGCGTCGTGATTCTCAATGCAGTGATCCATAATCGCTATCACTATGCCGAGACCTGGCCGGAAAAAGCAGCACTAATTGTGGAGGTAATGAAAAACCTTCGCTTTGAGCGACGTGATCAACAGTGGGTTCGGCCGGGTGAGATTGCGTCCTTCATGTTCGCTGATGGGCGTCACTCGGAATCTGTGCGTGACTGGTGGCCTGACAATACCCTTCAGGTTGCGGTCAACTCGGAGACTGGTTATGGCGGGCTCGTTTGGTTTGCAACCCAAGAGCGAGTTGCTAGAGATGATATTTCTGAGCATATTTGGGTGTCCGATAATCCCGGCCCGCCGGATTTCGATCCACGCGTAGTATCCGACCCTGGGGTGCCGTACTTCTTTGACCCAAGGAGCACTCTTCCAGTTGGTCAAATTCGCACCGCGCTTGAGGAGTTCTGCCGACTTGGAACTGGTGACCGCCCTGAATGCGTCGAGTGGGTCCATGGAGAGATGAACGGGCAACGCCACGATTGACGACTAAATGGCGAGGCGATCGCCATAGTGGCAATTTGCGTCTTCGGAATCAACCTCGATCTTTCGTGATTGGCCGTCAGCTTTGGCTGGAGGCCAATTGGGCTTCATGGAGCGTGCTCGAGTGGGTTGATGACCATGGGAACCAGCGCATTCGTCGACAGTGTCTGGCGCGGAATCAAGGGGGAGTTCAGGTGGGAATGACTGAATACGGATCCCAGGGGAACATCGTGAACAGTTTCTCGTGTACTGCGGTCAACTCCAGGACTGGCATCGGCTCGACGTGCTAAAAGGGGCATAGTGGTGGCAACGCTTTCAGAGATCCAAGCCCTGTTGGGTGAACCACGGTTCAACTGGTCGGATCCGGTGCCCTGGATCGAAATGGAGCAGGAGTTCGGTATCGATTTCCCTGCGGACTTCCGTGAGATCGTGAACGCCTACGGTTCGATTCAGATCAACGGGCAGTTGTATCTGGAGCACCCCGCCAGCCATCTTCTGCACAGTCTGCGAGAGACCATCAGGGAGGATCTTGAATTCTGGCGCGAGGAGGACATGGCAGAGTTCCTGCCCAGTCCGCTAGGGGCGAACCCCGGTGAGTTGATGCCGGTGGCGTCGGCCACGACGGGGGAATGGGTATTCCTTCGCGTTCCTGATGAACCCTCGTCGCCCTGGCGCGTCCTGGTTCAGGAGCTCGACAGTCCGGCCCACATTCTCCACGAGATGACGTTCAACGACTGGTTGCTGGCTTATCTCAGGGGTGAGGACGTGACGGTGTGTTCTCGCAACTTCGCGCCTGACCGCCCGTTCTGGGAATTCCTGCCCTGAAAATGATCACGGTGGTATCTCCTGTCCTGGTGGCAGGGGGTACCACCGTGTGAAGATTTCTCCGTGAAGATGAAACGGGACCGACCATTCAATGGTGGGGCTCCGCTGATCGACGGGTATTTTTTCCCATAAATGATGGGGTAGGTGGCAATGTCCGCCGCCGGTACTACAGGCGGGGTTGGTGGGCGTACCTGAAGGCGCTGCTGGGTCCGGTGGAGCGGAAGAACTCTGGCAGATTGCTGCGTATATGGGCGAGTAGGGCCCGGACAAGATCAAGCACCTGCTCCGCACGACGAGTTGGAGCTGGAGCGGGCTGCGGGACCGGGTACGCGTTTTCGTCATCGAGCACCTGGGGGCGGCGCGTGCTCATGAAAGCTCCTTCGCTGCCTTCTTGATGAGGGATGCGGATTCGCGGGGAGACGCTGCCATGGCGGTGAGTCGCTCAAAGGTCCACTGGTAGCGAGCCAGTTCGCGCTTGTCCTCGAAATAGAGGCTACTCGTCAGATTCTCGACGAGGACCACGTCGGGTTCCGCGCCTTCGCTGAAGCCCAGCACGGTGAATGAGCCGTTGAGCCCGGGATGTGCGCCTGCGCTGTGCGGTAGCACTTGCAGAGTCAGGTGGGGGAGGCGGGAGGCCTCGAGCAAGTGGTGCACGCGGGCGCGCATGGTGTATGGGCCGCCGATGCGCTGGTCAAGTGCTGCTTCGCAGAGGAAGGCACGTAGCTCGATGGGGCGGGGACGGGTGAGAAGCTCTTGCCGGAGGGTGCGAACCTCGACCAGCCGTTCCACCTGGTCAGGGCCTTCGGTCTCCCAAGCTTCCGTGATCACTGTCCGCGCATAGTCCGGTGTCTGCAACAGGCCCGGGAACAGAGCAGTAGGTGAAGGAAACAAGGAGAGGCGCCATGGACAGGCTTGACGAGAGCATCTCCGCCACTCGCTGGGAGGCTGAACGGCGGGATGTGGACTGGGATGACATCGAGGAGCAGTTCGGGACGCAACTTCCGGCGGACTACAAGGAGCTCTGTGAGGCGTTTCGGCACGGCGCTTTCAGTGGGTATCTGGAGTTGCTGCCACCGAATGCCATCGACTCGTACGGTCTGCTGGGGCGCTGGAAGTCGCAGCGGCGGCGCTGGGGGAGCGGTCAACTGAGGTCGCTCTTCGACCCCTATGAGGTGTTCGACAGCTGCGGTAGCGGACTCATCCTCTGGGGGAACTCACTCACGGAGGACCAGTACTACTGGCTCGCCGACGCCGCAACACCACCCGCGCAATGGCCGATTGTGGCCCGAACCGATCCGTTGGAGGACTGGCACCGTTTCGAAATCTCGACCACGGAATTCATCTATCGCGTGCTGACAGATCGCGACTTCCGTCCGTTCTCCGTTGCGGGAAAGGTGGAGCGTCCGTTCTTCGAGGCGTACGAATGATGTAGCAGGCGGCGGAATCTCTGCCGTCGTCCGATGGGTGAGGCTCCGCTCCGGTGCGTCCGGGGCGGAGCCTCACCCTCCGTGCAGGAGGGGTGCACATGGAATGGGTTGATCATCTGGGGGGGGAGAGATCGATGACCGAAGTGCTCGAATGGGAGAGGCTCCAGCGGCCCATGCTGTCCGCGACCGAACTTGATGTATCGGTTGATTGGACGCGTATGAGCGAGTCGTGGGGCAAGGAATTCCCGTGCGGCTACCGGAAGTTCATTGCGGTGTACGGATCCGGGACAATCCAGGACTACCTGGTGATCCAGGAGCGCGAACGACCCGTCGAAGTCCACGTCCTACACCCGTACGCCGACCGGCCGGTTCGCTACGGAGACCAAGGCCAACGGCAACGTCGTGACGTTCGACTACTACCTGAACAGCTCGCTCCAGACGGAGACG
Source organism: Streptomyces sp. NPDC048415 (assembly GCF_040651675.1). Lineage (NCBI taxonomy): Bacteria > Bacillati > Actinomycetota > Actinomycetes > Kitasatosporales > Streptomycetaceae > Streptomyces > Streptomyces sp. NPDC048415. The sequence continues at coordinate 194,217 of NZ_JBEZKJ010000005.1, forward strand.
GAGCGGACTTTGGGCGGCGCGATGGTGGCCGGGCACGCCCTGCAGTACGACCCCAACGGCAACCAGACGCAGGACGTTTCCACCACACAGAACGCCGACGATCACGGCGCCCATCTGTCGCGGACCAGCACCAGCACGTACACACCGTGTGACCAGACAGCCTCGGTTCGCAACTCCGACGGCACCGGCGCCCAGAACTACGCCTACGACGACAACAGCGACATCACGTCGCAGACCGTGGGCGGAACCACCACCAACAACACCTACGCGCGCAACCGTCTGCTGTACAGCACCACCCCCTCGGGCACGATCAAGTACAACTACGCCCGTTCGGGCGGATGGACACGATGACCGGCGCCGGAACGGTTCTGGAGAAGTACACCTACGACGGTTACGACAGGATCGCCTCCCAGCAGAACAACAACGGCACCGGCCTCGTCAAGACCGACTACACGTACGACGCGTTCGGCCGTACGGTCAGCGAGGTCAGCGGCGCCGGCACCAGCTCGGCGAAATCCACGGTCTTCGACTACCTGTCGATGGGCAGCGCGGTCGTCAGTGAGACCGTGGACGGCATCCTGAAGAAGTCATACCAGTACTCGCCCATGGGTGAGCGGCTCGAGCAGGTCGTCCACAACTCGGACGGAAAGCAAGGACTTCACCTACTACACCTACAACCCGCACTCCGACGTCCAGGCAATCACGGACGGCGCCGATCGTGGCGCCGGCCTCGGCACCGACTTCGGCGCCGGCCCAGGCCCCCCGGGATCAGGGTCCGCCCTCAGGGCCGAGCGAGGCATACACATGAACGAGCACCACAACACCTCCACCCCCCACTCAGGTCTCGACGACGCCGCAGAGAGCGGCGTCTGGTTCGATATCGACCCGGAGCTGGAACCCACCGAGGAAGGTCTGCGTTTCGTCACCACCCTGCGGGAGCGGGCGGCGGCCGGCGCGTGGTCCTGCGACCCGGACGACACGTACGCGACCTTCGCCGTCTTCGAGAACCGCACCGAGCTCCTGGTCACTCTGGACCTGCGGGACCCCGTCTCCGAGTCGGACGCGCACATCTTCACGGTCGGGGCGTTCTTCACCGGCTCGCGTCTCATCGGAGGCGAGTTCCACGACCAGCTGTACACGCTGGAGCGCACCCTGGAAACCGCGATCGAACATTCGGGATCACCCGAGTTCCTCGCGGAACGCGCCGCGGAGTGGTTCACGGCCATGCTGGCCCTCCCCATCCTGCGAAACGACTTCATCGTCGACGGCCGCGTCGTGAACCGCCAGTGGGTCCTGGCCCGAACCGGCAGGCAGCTGGCCTCCGAGTTCCGGGTGGAGCCGGGTGACACCGCCGGTCGTACGGTTCAGGTCCGGGGTGAAGTTTCCGATCGCTGAAGAGCGTCCGGAAACGGGCTTCCCGAAGTTGCGTCGGTTGCTGTCGGTGGCGAGCCCCGGAAGTAGGCGAACACAGCCCCTGTGGATCATGGAGTTGTCCACGCTTCAAGATCCACGAAGGTGCCGTGTGTGCGCGGTGGCGGCGCCTGAGCACTGGCCGGCAGGCCCTGTTCACCCTCGCCCACCTGCGCAACGGCCACACCTGCGCCCAACTCGTCGCCGGGTTGGGCATCGGGACCACAACCGCCTACCGGCACATCAACGAGGCCGTCGCGATCCTGGCCGCCCTCGCCCCCACGCTCGCCGAAGCCCTCCGGTCGGCAACTGCAAAGGCGTCCGTCCTGCTGGACGGAACCCCTGCTGCGCGAGAAGCGCATGCATGGTTTGACGGGCGGGGGCTCGAAACGGAGCCCTCACAGGCGACCGCGCCAGTCCCCGACCCTACTGAATGACGATCGCCCCAGGGCGTCCTGGGGTGCCCGCCGCAGCCAGTGCCCGACCGCCGCACACGAACGCGCTCCGGCCACCCACCATGTAGGTCGCCGCTCTCACCAGCGCGACCAGCGGATACCTGCGACCACGACGACCACGCCGATCGACGCGGACGGAAACCCGACCAAGCTTATGACGGAAAAGTTCCTGGAAGAGGGAATCCGTCAGATGCAAGCTGCGAATGGGAAGGCAGCCGAATGGGTCATGTCGAATGAGAAGGCGGCCACGGCCGCACGCAAGATATTTGAGGAGAACGACCTGGACATCGCCGTCCGGGTGGAGAAGATGACGAACTGTCAGTCCGGCGTACGACTAGTTCGGTTCAGGGGTAATGCATGGGCCGCACCGGGTGCTTTGTCGCCCGGTGCGGCCCATGTCCGCGTTTCGGGGGTACTAGAATTTCGGCATGACTGATCAACTCATGATGCGCGGATTCTGGGGACCGAGGCGCGAAACGGCAGAGGGTCTGGCTGAACGTCTCTCTGCATTCTGCGGACGGTTGGCTGAATTGTTCCCCGGAGGAACAACGCAGTGGCTCGACGCGCAGGAAGTCGGGTTCCCGCTTGCAAGTTCGGTTGCGGCCAGGGCGTTCGTCGAGCAGCGGTTCGCGAAACTGTCCGAGGCCGAAGCCGAGTTGGGAGTGGTGCTGGTGGCGTCTGCGGCGCAGGCGAACGGGGCAAAGTTGACGTTCAATGCGAGTGCTGGCGGGTTCAGCGAGCTGCGGACGCTTAAGAACAATGTTGTCCTCAAAGTCGACCCGCCTCGGGACGCTAAAGTGCGGGACTGTGTCACGATCGCGCGGCAGTGCTTCAGCGTTCTGGTGCAGGAATGGGAGCCCGACTGGGCCGATCTCGCCTCGCACGAGTTGTGGGACGCCGTGCGCGGCACTGTGCAGGTCAAGAATAGGGCGCCGCGCGCAGGATTCCTCACGTACCTGTCTGCCGGTCGGAAGGCGGGCCTACCTGTGGAACTCATGGCGCAGTCCGTGGAAACCTCTGACGGAGGCATCCTCATCGGAGGCACTGCGGAAAACGAATTCATCGCTCCGCCGCAGGTCGCCGACATCGACAACGTACTGCGCCCCACGCCGGCGTTCGAACCCGTCCCCACGGACCGCAGCCGCCTGTGATGAGATTCGGCAGCGGCAGGAAGCGCTCATCGATGAAATTCAACCTGAAGTACCCGCCCATCGCAGAGAACGGGCCCAGGTTCGCGTCCGACATCGTCGTGGCTGCGCGGGACATCTCCGGGGTCGAGCTCGACTACAGGGTGCAGAGCCTCGTGGCGGCCGACGAGTTGATCGACAGTATCCGGGGCGAGGGCGCGCCGATAGAGGCCGTCGGCGGGACGCTCTTCGGTTTCGGTGCGTACCTGGGGCAGGTGATGGTCGGTCATGGGGGAATGCGCTGGGTCGATTTCGACGCCGAAGCGCGCGGGAAGTTCGGTCACGCCTTCGGCGTGGTGGCATCCGACGGCGCCTTGTGGAATCCGTTGGCAAAGGCGTTCGACCGCTTTGCCGGTGCCGACTCACTGCACCACTTCTACCGCGTCGCCTGTGGGTAGCGCCGGTGGTGTCACGCGTCGCCCAGACGTACGAGCGGAACTTTGGCGCGCTGCTGTGCGCGTGACGTGAGCCTTGCGGCGGTTTCGGTGACAGTGGCCGTGCCGGATCATTCCGGCACGGCACGGCCCTGTGCCGATTGCGGGAGCCGTCAGTGTCACACCGATCTACGGGAACGCCAACTCCGGCGTCCCGACCAGCCTCGACTACATGCATACGATCCTCGGGTCCAAGTCGCTGCACTGCACCATCATCAACCAGCCAGCGAAGGGAGGTACGACATGCACGTGACGGCTACCTTCGATCACCTGCGGGAACTGCTGGGCGAGCCGCGCTTTCTGTGGTCCGATCCGCAGCCGTGGTCCAGCCTTGAGCAGGATCTCGGATCGCCGTCGACGACGAGTCGAGGTCGATGCCGAGGGTGGCGGCGTGCTCGACGGCCGGCGTCGGCGACCGGCGAAACTGCACGCGGATAAGGGCTACGACTCGACCACCTGCGCCGATGGCTCTGTCAGCGGGGCATCCGCCACCGCATCGCCCGCAAGGGCATCGAGTCCTCGCAGCGGCTGGGCCGACATCGGTGGGTGGTCGAAAGAACCGTGTCCTGGCTGGCGGGCTGCCGACGCCTGCACCGCCGCTACGAACGCAAAGCTGAACACTTCCTCGCCTTCGTCGGCATAGCCGCAGCCCTCATCGGCTACCGCCGACTGATCCGATGAGCCAGTTGGTCGGGAGCAAGAATCGGCCACACCGTTGGTGTCAGTGTCAGCTCGTAGGGTGCGCTGGTATTCGACGAGGAGGTTCCATGGGCTTTTCCGGTCATCTGGTCTTTGCGCGTAGCGAACGCCCACTGCTGGAAGCACCCCTGTTCGGCAGCACCGATCCAGGGCTGAGGGACGACGTGCATGAGTGGCGGCCGCGACCGGGCGGCTGGCAGACCCTGCAATTGGAACAAGGCATCTGGGAGGACGAGTACCTGTTCGCCTTGGTCGAAGGGACGGGAGCACCAGCTTGCGTCGCCGACGTCTCCGACAGCAGCGTCGCCCTCGTGACCGGCCTGGACACCAGCGGGCACCGCTGGCAGGCATGGCTCAACCTGGACAACGCTGCGGCCCTACTCGTAGAGGAGCCCGAGGACGTGGACGACGTGAGCCTGTGGGTGACCACCCCGGAGTTCGAAGAGACCATCAGACGTAAGCGCGCAGAGCTCGATGCGGAAGTGCCAGCCGACGCCGAAGGCGCTCTCGTGTGGGCTTCAGCGGCTGGTGTCCAGGCGGCGGTGCAGCAGTCTCGGATCGAGGAACTGCTGCGCGCACGGGAGACCTTCGTGGAGGAGCTGTTCGACGCGCTGCTGGATGAACTGGGCTTTCCTGAAGCCGCCCAGTCATCACCGCAGCCATAAGAAACGACGTCTTATGCATTCACGTTCCTCATCCCGTTCCAGGGCGGAGACATCACGGTGAGCCAGGAGGTACGGGCGGACAACCGTGGCGTGTTCACCGGGAGCGTGGCCCTGCCGTCCGACGCGAAGTAGCACAGTGCCGTGGCCGGTCAGCACGCCCGGCTGGAGCCCTATCGCCCCGGAGACCTGCGAAAGACGGAAAGGTCGCACGTCGCCTGTGCATTTACTCCTTCTGTCTGAATGGTGCACGGAAGGGCGTGGAGCGAGCCTCCTGATGAGTGCGGAGGGAATGTGCGTGATGAGTGGCAGCGGCAGCGGCAGCGCCAGCGAGATCGTCGATGTCGCTGCGGCGAAGGGTGGGATGCCGGGCGCGGGGCCGTGCTCGGGCCGAGATATGGGAGAAGCGATGGGATATTGGGGATCGACGGCGTTGGAATCCTCAGCGCCAAACAGGCCCAAGGCCCGGGAACCAACAGGGCGTACGGGATCAGGGTCATTCTGAACCCAGATGGCAGCCTGAGAACTGCTCACCCGATTCCCTAGGAATCCGTTCGCCTGACATGCCGGTCGCCCGCCCCGTGCCTGCGCGGTGCGGGCGACCGGACGCGCAGGCCCTCGGCATCGTCGGATTCACGTCTTGGAGCATCATGTTCGACATCACGTTTGTTCCGGACTCCATCCGGGAGCCCACCGAGAAGCAGCTCGCCAAGTTGGTGCGGGCCAGTGAGATGGACCTGCGTTACGAGTACTTCGAAACGAAGCTTTCCATCACCACGGACGAATTCGGAAACCAGTCGATCCCCGGGTCCCCGGCCCTCGACTTCGTCTTCTGTCTCATTCTGGCGGCCCGTGACATTCGGCAGGGGAACCCTGGGCGCATCAGCTTCACGGAGAACGATCTGCTGATCCATTTCACCCCCGATGGCGAAACGGTCACCGTGACGAGGTCATGGGACCCCGCGACCGGGCACTGCACGGTCGCGGAATTCTTCGCCGTCGCCTACAGGTTCTCCAGCGAGGTCCTGGAACTCATTGTGCGTCGCTATCCGGCCTTCCAGGAAAACCCGGCCCATGGCAAGCTGGTCGGCATGGTGGAAGAGCTGAGGGCGTCGTAGACGTACCGGCGGACACCGGGGGTCCAGAACAGCACGGATCGGCAGACGACATGCTGAGGGTCGAAGCGCTGGAGGCGGTGCTCCCGTCGATGACACAGTGGCGTCTGGCCGCGCTCCGCCTGCTCGCCGCCCGGCTCCCGGCCCGCTGCCTCCCGGGTCCCACAGTGACGTTCGTGGGTCACGCCCTGCGCCGCTGGCTGACCCTCTTCTTCGTGTCGGCGCTCGCGGTCCGGTACGCGGTCACCTTCGGCACGACACCGGAACTGGCCGCCGGGGCAGGCCTCTTGGTTGCGGCGACCGCGATCGGTTTCGCGCTGCGGGATGTGTCGGACTCGATGCTGGGGGAGCGCGACGGCCGACGTCTCCTCGCGCTGCTGGGGCAGCTCGGCTGCGCGGTGGTGGCGGGGCTGGCGGCGGCGTGCGCCGCCGCCCACTGGGCCACTGGCCTCTATTACGAGGCTACTTTGCTTCAGGCGATGGGTGCATTCCTTGTCACGGCGGTCGCGGTCTGCGGGCTTGCCGATATGAGGGCCGGCCGCCGTCGGCCCAGCCCGGCCGGGCCGCACCAGCGGCCGGAGTGAGCCTTTCCAACTTCGCGCTGAAGCTTATGAGGTGTACTGAAGTGATCGATCGACTGGTGGAGGTCACCCATTGGGAGCCGCGTCAGGCAGCCATGTCCTGGGCTGAGACCGAGGGGTGTCTCGGTCTGTCGCTGCCCGAGGATTACAAGCGCCTTGCCGCAGTCTTCGGCACGGGGCTCTTCTCCGACTTCCTCCAGATCCTTTCCGTCGCTCCTGGGGGAGCCTTCGATCTCGCCACCACCTGGCGGAGTTTCAGCGCTGAGGATCCGGCCGAGGGGGACGACCCGCTGCACGCGCCGTATCGGATCTACCGTCCCGGTCGGGAGGGGCTCATCCCGTGGGGCTTCAGCCAGACCGAGGGCGAGTATCACTGGCTGGCCGACGGGAAGCCGGCGGACGAATGGTCCATCGTGACGCGGGGACGGGGGTACCGGGCGTGGCATCGGTTGGACATGTCCACACCCGAGTTCATTTACCGGGTTGTGGCGGACCCGGAGTTCGAGCCCTTCTCCATCGCCGCTCTGATGCCAGAGCCGTTTTTCGCGCCGGCTCCGGAGGTCGCGTTCTGAGATGTCGGGGCATCGCCGGTCGGTGACGGAATGGGTTTCGCGCGTCCTTCAGGCCGTCTCGCAGGAGATCCTCCGCGTTCCTGTTGGGGACTGAAGGGCCGAGCCCCGGCCTATGCCCCGGTGTAGAGGCGCTGCAGGTCGACGAGGACGACTTCGCCGCGAGTGGCCGCGGCGTGCAGGGCCGGGGTGAAGCCGACGCCGCTGTAGCAGGCGGGGCGGGTGTGGCTGGTGTCGATGCCGCGGGCGGCCAGGAGGCCGAGGATGTGGCGGAGGCGGTCGAGGTCGCGTACGTCCATGACCTTCTGCCACTTGGCCTCGCCGATCGACAACAGGATGCCCTGGTCCTGGCCGACCGCGCCGCGCACGACGACGTCGACTTCGTGGGAGGTGCGGGCGGCGGGGTCGGGGACGGTTCCGGTGGTGACGTCGATCGGTAGCCCTCCGAAGGTCTCCGGATCCGCATGCCAGGAGACCCACTCCCGGCACAGCCGCTCGAAGTGCGGGCCGACCACTTTGCTGAGGAACGTGTGCCGTCCGCGTTCCCAGACTTTGGCCGCACCGCCGGGGCGAGCGAGAAAGGCGGCCTGGGGACGTACGACCGCGTGGTGGAAGGCGATCAGCGGTTCGGCGATGCGGTAGGCGGTGCGATTCCGCCGGAATGCGTCGGGTTCGACGGTGAGCAGTCCGCATTTCCGTAGAACGGTGAGTGGGTGGGAGATGTCTGTGGCCTTGCGGCCTACCGCGCTTGCGATGCCTCCGCTGGTGTTGTTGCCATCGGTGACGGCGGCCAGGACCGAGTGGTAGAGGGAGCGGTCGCGCAGGTCCGGTTCGGAGGCGAGGAGGAAGTCGGCCTCGCTGTGGATCGGGCGCATCGGGTTGAGCACGGTGCGGCGGATCCAGTCGTCGAAGTCATCGAAACCGGCGGGCGTGTCGTCGCCGACGAATTCGCGCCGGTAGGCCGGGGTTCCGCCCACGACCGCGTGAACGAGAGCGGCAAGCCGCGGATCGTCGATGCCCCAGAACTCTGCGGCCTGGCGGGAGTCGAGCGAGTGCACCACCAAGTTGAGCGATGCCCTGCCGTAGAGCGGGGAAGTACCGGAGAGGAGTCCGCCCATGAAGGACATGGCGCTACCGCAGAGCAGGATGCGTGGATGCCGGCTGTGGTGGGCGGCATCACGGCGGACGCCGATGGCCCGCTGCAGCAGTGACGGAAGGGCAGGAGACGACCGGGCGAGGTAGGGGAATTCATCGAGGACGATAGTCGTCGGCCGTTCGGCGGCCAGGTTGAACAGCAGCTCCAGTGCGTCGTCCCAGTGCTTGAGGCCGTATGGGGCCGGGGCCCCGGTGTGATCGGCGACGGCCGCGCCGAGCAGGCGCAGTGATTCCGCCTCGGAGGCCTCGGCCGCCGCGAAATAGAAGCCGCCGGTGGCCTCTGCGAGCGACTGGAGAAGGAAGGTCTTGCCCTGGCGCCGTCGCCCCGACACAACGGCGAGTCGCGGTCCGGCACCCTCCGCGGTCGCGAAGGCCGTCAGCTCGCTCCACTCCCAGTCGCGGGCGAACATGTCCGAGGGTTTGGGCAGGTTGCGGTGTCGGGGACGCGCCATGGAACTCGCCTGTCTTCCAGGTTCTTAGAATCACACTTCTAGGAAGTATGCTTCTAAGAACGAGGGAGACGCCCATCGGACACGCCCACCACGGATGCAACGCCTGGAACGCGTGCGACATCAGTGTCAACGCGTCGGCCGACCTCGGAGACCTCGTGGTGGCATCGACCTTCTTGGTGGCGGGGCATCGACCTTCTTGGTGGCGGCGTCGAGCTCACCGATGTCGGCAAGTTTGAGCAGCCGCCCAGCCGCCCAGCCGCCCGCAGTGCTTCCGAGAGGTCGGTCGTCCTCAGAGCGGGTTGCGCGTACGAGTTTCGACAAGGCGACCAGTCCGCCTCGGGGCGGCCGGTGTGGCGTCGAGTCGGCTTGTGGTCACGTTTGTCTTGAATGTGCGTACGCTCGCGACCGCCTTGCGGGCTCCTGTATAACCGGGCCTCTTCATACGGCAAAGGGAGCCTGCAATGAGAGCCTGCTTCGGACGTGTGGCATGGGTCGGCGTTCCGCTTTGTGTTGCGCTGGTCGGCTGTTCGGGAACTGGGACTGGAGGGTCGGCCAAAGCGTCGAGCGATTCGGGGGATTCCGCGGTCATGGCGACTCCCTATGCGAAGAAGGAGCCGCTGCCCGCCGCGCCCAAGACGCCCGAGGAATTCCTCGCGCGCGCCCGGGAGGCGATGGACGCCGGGGGTGGGTGGACCTTCGCCGTGAAGGGGAAGGAAGGGCTCGTGCTGCAGGGGCAGGGGAGTGCCGCTTCCTATACGTCCACGGTGCGGCGGACCCAGGATCCTGAAGCCCTTCACTCGACGGGGACCATCGTCAGCAAGGGGGCCGGCAAGCCCGAAGAGGTCTTTGTGGTTCGGGGAGTTGGCTATGTGAAGGAGGGAGGGGTGGGCGCCGGGTGGAAGAAGGGGCCCGTCTCCGATCCGGACATCGCCAACAAGGTGGAGGACCCTGTGGACGCCCTTGAGGCGTTCGGCGGATATGCCAAGGGCGCAGGGGGCGTTCAGCTCGTCAAAGCTGATGGCGAGGTGCGGCTTCAAGCGCATGTGGCCGCAAGGCCGTTGGCCGACGTCAAGGACCGTCCCGTTGTCGAGAAGGCGGTACGGGAACTGGAACCGACCCTCGCGCAACTCCGGAAGTCCGGGGTCACGGCCGGCGAGAGTCAGATCCTCCTGGACCATGTCGACGAGGTACTGGTCCTCGATGCCAAGACCTTCCGGATCACCTCACACCGCTTCGAGTGCGGCTTCCTGATCCCTTACCAGGGGCGGACCATCACCTACAGCCAGGATGTCCGGGAGGAGAACCGAGGGGTGTTCGACGGGGACATCCGCCTTCCGGCGGGCGTGAGGTGACGGTGGGCGCGTCCGCTTCCATGCCTGACATGGATGAACAGGAAGAACTCCTCGCTGCCGTCCACCGCCTGGCCTGGCGTGGGGCGGGCGATCTGCAGTGTGATGAGGCAGGACACCCGGCAGGGCACGCATGTCTGGCACCTGCGGACGGGAAGAAGCTCGGCTCCCGCGGCGGCCGTCCCCCGAAGTTCGACCCGGAAGACTACAAGGCCCGGCACGCCGTCGAGTGCGGCATCAACCGGCTGAAGCGGCACCGGGCCGTCGCCACGCGATACGACAAACTTGCTGTCCGCTACGAAGCGACATTGCTGATCGCCGCCATCAACGAATGGCTGTGACCGGCACGCGACCACGTCTCATGCCCACACCGCCCTGACCACGGCGTGGCCTGCTGTAGCCGCCCGCCCGTAGAACCCTTGGAGGCGCCTGTGATAGTCGAGGAACTCCTGCCTGACCTGCGCCTCGTCCCAGCCGGACCAGACGAGCTTGGCACTGGCGACGTTCCACAGCTCGTCGAAAGAGACACTCGCGAGGAAGCCTGCGGCCTGTGACACTTCAAGCGTTTCCAGAATACCCAGGGGCGGGTTGGAGGGGTCGGCATCGGCGCTGTGTGCCACGGGGCGCCCGCCGTAAATCGGCAACGTCCAGAGCTTGCCGGCATCCGCATCGAGGCCATCGGCAGCGGCGTAGAGGTCATTGACGGCATCCCAGACCTTGTCGATCGAGACGGCGATGCCCGCTGCGTACTCGGCGGGTTGGTTCTCCCAAGCCTCCCACATGAACGCCGCAAGCCAGGTGTGGTCGTCCCGGATCTCGGATTCCGCGACGGCGCGCATGTGCATGTGGATGCTCACAGCTACGAGTCCTCGAGTTCGGCGGCCCGCCTGTCGGGCCGAACGGACAGAACTTACTCGGCCGATCTACGACTGGTGCTGCATCATCTGGTCCTTGGTCGACTTCCGAGATCCCGTCGGGCCCATGTGGTGCAACCACCAGGGCGAGTGTTGGCCCCAAGGCATCAACCTGGCCCAGTGGCTGACCGAAACCATGGCCAGTCCACTGACCGTCGACTACCTTCTCGACACCCAGCCCGCGCCCTCAGAGGGCGATCGTCTTGATCTCCGTGACGAATGACGTCCACGCTACGGCCGTGAAGACGAGCGCCGGGCCGTGCGGGTTCTTGCTGTCGCGGACGGGGACGCAGACGGGGCAGGAGTCGTTCACTTCGAGGCACTCGCCGCTGTCGCCGCCGCTGTACGTGGACTTGCGCCAGGCCGCCGTCACGTAAGCGTCGCTGACCTCCAGGCACTGGCCGCTTTCGCCCCCGCTGTAGCTGGACTTGCGCCACATCGGCACGACCGAGGCGTCGGGGATGCTCACGTGCTGCTCACTGCTGCGCATGCTCGTATTCCTTCGCGACGGAGCTGATCAGGGCCAGGGATGCGCTGTGCGAGAGCGCGTCCCCCAGAGCGTGATCGTATGCCGTCTGACAATCGCGTACTACGGACGGGACTTCCAGCACTTTGCCGGTCATCAGGCCTTCCACATACGCCACGGGCGGTAGGTCCTCGAACCACATCAGCGAGACGACACCCTCCACCAGCGCGTGCAGGCCGACCGAGAAGGGGAGCACATGAACGCGGATGCGGTGACTCTCGCCCAACTCCACAATGTGCCGAAGCTGTTCGCACATCACCGCTGGGCCACCCACCGGGCGCCTTAGTACGGCCTCGTCGAGCAGCGACCACACCACCGGTGAGTGGAAGTCGTCGAGGATGCGCGCGCGTTCGAGCCGGGTGACGAGGAGCTTGTCTCGCTCCTCTGCGGTTCTGGGCGGGAAACCGGAGCCGAGCACCTCGCGTGCGTACGCCTCCGTCTGCAGAACGCCCGGCACCAGCTTCGGGCCGTACACCCTGATCACCCTCGCCTGCCGCTCCAACCGCAACGCCTCCGCGAAGTGCTGGGCGACCCTGCCCTCGCCCAACGTCGGCAGGAACTCCACAAAGAACCCGCCTGTACCCAGCACCTGATCCAGCCGCCGCGCGTCCTCCACATCCGGTCTGCGTCGCCCCGCCTCGATGTGGGCGATGTGCGAGCGCGACATGATGGCGCGCACGCTCAGGTCCTCCTGGGTGAGCCCGGCCTTCTCGCGTCGCCGCTTGAGCTCCTTGCCGTACTTCTCGCGTGACTGCGGGTTGTCCTCGATGGCCATCGCCAACTCCCCTGGGTGCAGACGCCGTTGTCACAAGCAAACCCCTACCGAGCGTAACTCCCACCGCCCCACTGTGTGATCGGAACAGCACGCAAAGTGAGAGGCGGGACCGGGTATGGACGAGGTTGAAGGCGACGAGGGCGGCGCGTACATCACACTGAGGGTCTCGCGGGACAGCGGCCGGACCTGGGGACCACGGACGACGTACCAGCCCGGGCGTGAGGTCCCGCCGATCGAGTCGGCCGGCCGTTTCCCGCCGTGCGAGTGCCCGAGGTGCGCTCACGTGAAGTGACCGTGCGTGTACGGAAGTTGATGTACGGTGAGCGCGACAGCTCGCCGCATATGCCCGTGTCGTACAGGAAGTCTGGACGTCGTACGGGAAATGAGGCGGCCCTCGTCGCCGGTTCGCAGCCAGCGTCGAGGGCCTTCATCACCAGTGGAAGAGAGCCACCGGAAAATGCTCCGTCATGCTATCGCGCCTGCCCGTTTCTTCACGCAGGTACCGAACGACATCATCCGCCATCCCCGCCTGTCCTCCGACGCCGTACGGCTGCTGACCTGGCAGTTGTCGCTGCCGGAAGGCGCCGACGAGGCGTTGTCGCGAACTGCGGCGCGCGCCGGGATCGGGAAGTGCGCCTTCCTGCGCGCCAAGGGGGAGCTGAAGGCCGAGGGGTACCTGCACGAGTGGCGCGAGCAGGGAGTGCGGGGGCTGTGGTCGACCGTGCAGCTCGTCTCGAATGTGCCGCTCACGGGAGAGGAAGCGGCGGCGGTACGGGCCCCGGCATCGGTACGGGCCCCGGCATCGGCGGCGGTACGGGCCCCGGCATCGGCGGCGGGATGTGCCCCGGCACCCGCTGCGGGACGTGCCCCTGCACCTGCGGGAGTAAGTGCCCCGGAACCGGCGGGAGCACGGGTCCAGGCACCGTCGGGAGTGCGGGCCCCGGGACCCGCGGTCGTGCGAGACCCGGCTCCGGCGGGCGGCTTTCCGGCTGCCGGCACGCCGACCGGTCGGGCCGTCGGCGGTCATCCAGAACCCCCCGTTCCGGAGAACACCTCCCACCATCCGGCGCTCACGGCCAAGGCCACCGCCGAGCAGCAGGCTGCCGCCCGCCAACTCGTCGGGGCCCTGGGCGATTTGGACGCCCGGCTGCGCGTGCCCCGCGCCATACTGCCGGAACTCGCCGCGCTGGCCGCGGAGTGGCTGGCGTGTGGGCACGCCGTGTCGGACGTACGGGAGCAGGTCCGCCGCAGCCTGCCCGGGCGGGACCAGTCCATCCACCGGCCGGGCGGGCTGGTGCGCTACGCGCTGCGCGAGATCCCGCCCATGGCCGCCCCCTCCGTCGCCGCTCCGCCACCGACGCCCAGGGTCGCGCAGATGCGGGAGTGCGAGGGACGCCACCTACAGGCGCTCCTCTTCCTCCCCGTGGCGGACGAGCGGCTGTGTCGCGCCTGCCGTTGCGCCGGGGCGGCGGATCCGGGGAACTCCTCGTCGTCCGTGGCGGCGGCCGTACGAGGCGCGGCAGCCGTCCGGGCCGCGCTCCGCGGGTGAGGGCCGCCAGGGGCGGTTCCGGGCGAGGTGAGACTCAGCCCTGCGTCACGTCCGGGCGCACCGGCGGCACTCCCCGTGGCTCCAACGTGCCGTCGACCAGTTCGGTGAGGAATGGGACGGCGCCGCCCGCGTAGTGCCACCAGCCGCTGTTGCGGGAGGCGACGGTGACCGGCCACTTGTCGGGAGTCGTACCGGTCGTGGTCCACAGGACATGTCGCCCTCGTTCGACTCGGCCCGGGGAAGCAGGCCACCGGGGGCGGGGTGCGGGCGCAGGCCGATGGACATGTCCGAGGATCGGCGGGCGGGGCGGGGGATTCCTCCGGATGGATGGCTTTTCATTCGAAATGTTCTCCTGCTCGCATCCCGTCGCGAGCCTGCTATATAACCGGCCCCATTCCGCCGAGTACTCGTCGGCCATGCCCATTTCCCCCTCGCCCGAAGGGTCATTTCGTGCTGCCCTCATCCCGTATGCGCAAGTTCTCCGCTGTTGCCGTGGCCGCGGCAACGGTCGGCGTGATGGTCATGGTGTCCGGTTGCGGTCACCCAGGCGGCGGTCAGGACGATCGCGGGGAGGCTGCGTCCGGCTCCGAGACCGTGAAGGCGGACGAGGCCGCCTCGTCCGCCACGCCGAGCCGCTCGGCCAGTGCGTCCGCGTCCCCGTCCGCCTCGGCCTCCGCCTCTGGCTCCAAGTCCCCGAAGCCTTCCAGCAGTACATCCGCCTCGTCGGCTGGTGCCCCCCGTGCCACGACAGGTAGCGGCGCTACGGGTACGGGCACGGGCCCGACCAGCGCGGCAGTCGCCGCCGCCCCGAACTTCCCCGTGCCCGCGTCCCCCGGTGACGCCACGCAGCTCATCACCGTCAAGTCGAACGGTTCGTACGCGACCGTGACCGCCTGGGCCAAGGGCTCCTCCGGTTGGAAGGCGGTCCTCTCCGACGGTGCCGGGCGGGTCGGCTCCAACGGCGTCGTCGACGGGGCCACGAGGAAGCAGGGCACGTACACCACGCCCTCCGGGACCTACACGCTCACCGAGGGGTTCGGGGTCGAGGCGGGCGGGACGAGCATGCCGTACACGCGGGTCAACTCGAGCCACTGGTGGGTGGAGGACCCGGAGTCGAAGTACTACAACTCGATGCACACAGCGCAGGGCGCCGACTTCCCGCTCACCGAGAGCGGCGACCGGGGCAGCGAGCACCTCATCAACTACCCGACCCAGTACGCCAAGGCGCTCGTCATCAACTTCAACCGCTGGCCGGCCACGCCCGGTCGTGGCGCCGGGATCTTCCTGCACGTCAACGGGCGGGGCGCGACGGCCGGTTGTGTCTCTGTGCAGCGCGCGACGATGGACCGGATCATGGCCTGGATCAAGCCCGGTGCGCATCCGCGTATCGCCATCGGCTGACGGCCGAAGAGAATCCAGCGGCGCGCTGGTGGCCGTGTTTCTCGACGTGATGGCGATGAGCGCGCGCTACGTGTTCGACGAACCGGGGGTCGGTCCGATGATGCCCTTGTTCGAGTCCACCCCGACCGCCGGGATCTTCCTGCTCCGAGCCGCCCGCATCGCCCGCTGGGAACGCCGCCTGACCCGCACCCGACGCATGAGCGTGGCGAATGGTTGTACGAAATCAGAAACCCCACTCCATGACCTTTGTCACTGGGGCAACACGTGATGTTCGCCGCCCTCGTCCCGCTGGGCCTTGTGGACCGGGACGTGACGGCGCCCCGGACGTATGGGACGAGGGGGGCGGGAGCCGTGGACGAGCGGATACCGGTCGAGCTGCGGATGCGCGGGTGCGCGGCGGGGTTCGTGCGGCAGGTGACGGCGCGGAACCGGCTGCCGCTGGACTACTCCGTGAACAGTCTGCGGGTCGTCGACTTCATCGTCGACGGGCTGCGGAAGGGGCACTCCGAGCGCGCCGACGTGCGGCCCGCGCTGTTCGGGCTCGGCGCCTACACCGGCGAGGTGCTCGTGCGGCGTGCCGGGGCACAGTGGGTCGAATTCGATGCCGAGCAGCGGGAGCTGTTCGGCCAGCCCGTCGGCGTACGGATGCCCGACGGCCGCGTGTGGAATCCCCTCGGCAAGGTCGTGAAACGTTTCGAGGCGGGCGAGCGGGAGTCCGTACGCATGCTGTATCTGCAACTGCACGGCCGGGCGCACCGGTCCCCGGTCACCTGCGACCGGCGGTCCGCCTGAGCCGGAAGAGGTGTCCGTGCCGGACGAGGCGCCTGAGGGACTGTGACATTTCTGTGGGGCCCGACGCTGATGACCATGGGGGTGCCGACACGACCGGCTGTGTCGGGCAGCGCATATTCGGATGAACTCGGTACGAACGAGGGCAGTGTTGGGCCACGGAGGGGAACCCCGCCGCGTGCGGGCGTACGACGGGGAGCTGGGCGTGGCCGTCGTGCGGGCGCAGGAGGGGGACGAGGCCGCCTTCGCGGTCGCGTACCGCATCGTGCAGCCCGCACTGCTCGGATATCTGCGCGGGATCGTCGGCGACGAGGCGGAGGACGTGGCGTCCGACGCCTGGCTGGAGATCGCGCGGGATCTGGGCCGGTTCCGGGGAGACGGCGCAGGGTTTCGCGGCTGGACCGCGACCATCGCCCGGCACCGGGCGCTGGACCATCTGCGGCGACAGAAGGTACGGCCCCGGGGGACCACGATCGAGCAGGACGTCCTGGAGCTGCCGGGCACGCACAGCACTCACGAGGAGGCCCTGGAGACCCTCTCCACGGAGCACGCCCTCGAGCTGGTCAAGCGGCTGCCGCGGGACCAGGCCGAGGCGGTGCTGCTGCGCGTCGTGGTCGGCCTCGACGGACCGGCGGCGGCACGGGTGCTGGGCAAGCGCCCGGGCGCGGTGCGCACCGCGGCTCACCGGGGCCTGAAGCGGCTCGCGCGGCAGCTCGGCGCCGAAGGTGTGACGGATGGTGTGACGGATGAGGGTCCCCGAACGCTGGGGGAGTCGAGATGAACGGCAAGAAGTCGTCGAGCGGCAGGACGTCGTCGAGAAGCGAGAAGTCGAACGGCGCGACGTCGCGAGAAGCAAGAAGTCGAGCAGCGGGAAGTCGTCGGGCAGGAATGGAACCGGACATGGGTGAACGACACAGCGACGGCGGGGCCTGCGACCGTCGCGTCGCGCGCCCGGCGGGTCCTGTGAGCCCCGAGACCGTGCCGGAGGCGACCGTCCTCGATGTGACCGCGCTGGAAGTGCTCCTCGCCGCCGCCGTACGCGGCCGTGCGGACGACCCCGACGCGGAGGCGCAGGCCGTCGCCGCCTTCCGTGCCGCGCGGGACGGCGGCGCGCACGCCGCGCGTACCCGGCGGCAAGACGACTGGCGGCCGCGCGAGCAGCGGCGCGTGAGCCGCTCACTGAAGGCCACGTTCGCCGTGCTGCTGGCCAGCGTGACGCTGGGCGGGGTCGCCGTCGCGGCCATCGGTACGTCGTCGGACGACGACCACGACGACCGGGGCAGGCGTGGTACCCAGACGTCGAGCAGCACGCCGGACCGGTCCGCTCCCGACGCCACGGGGCCCGAGTTTTCCCCCTCCGCCGCTCCGGGCTCCTCCGCCCCCGGCGCCTCCGCGCAGGCCGACCCTTCCGGTCATCCGTCGCAGGCGCAGGACACCGAGGCCCACTGCCGTGCGTACGAATCCGTCAAGGGCCGGGGCAACGCGCTGAACTCGACGGCCTGGCAGCGGCTCATCACCGCCGCGGGCGGCGAGGAGAACGTCGCGGCCTACTGCGCCGAGCAGTTGGGCGAGGCCACCGAGCCGACGAACACGAAGAAGGCGGACAGCACGCCCAGCCAGGCCGTCACGGCCGGCGCCACAGAGACGGCGACATCGACACCGAAGCCGGCGAAGTCCAAGGACAAGTAGGACACAGACCCGGAGATCCGGGGACCGTGCAGCAGCGCGTCATAGAGCCCGACCGCCGGGAGCACTGCGGGGAGATCGTCGTCTTTGGCGGCCTCCTCGGCAGCCGCCGCCGGTATGGACAACCCGGTCGGGTCGAGGTCGCCGAAGTATCGGATCTCTGCGCTTTTGCCGCGTCGGAGCATCTTGGGAGGAGAGGGGTTGGCGACGGTTCGTGGCGAGTTGTGGAGGGGACCTCACGTCTCGTAGACCGTGGAGCGGTGTCCGACGTGAACGACCCATACGACCAGTTCGCCGTTGTCGAGGGTGTAGATGACGCGGTAGTCGCCGACTCGGAGGCGACGGCGATCGGGTTGGGATACGAGCGCCGTGGTGCTGAATCCGAGCGGGTCGCTCTCCAGTTCCGTCAGCTTGGCCAGGATGCGCAGCGCCATGTCGCGGGGGACTTTCCGAAGTTCGGCTTGCGCCTCGGGCCGGAAGACGGTGCGGTACTCACTCACTGCGCGCCAGGGTTTCCTTCATGATGTCCTCGATGGGGACGCCGGCCGAGCGGTTCGCCATCCGCTCGTCGATGATGCGGTTGATCTCGCGCTCTTCCCACTGCTGGTACTTGCGCAGGACATCGATCGAGACGACGGCGGCGACTTCTTTTCCTCGTCGCGTGATCACGGTGGGCTGGTCATCGCGATCGGCTCGCTCGACGACTTCGGCAAGGTGCGCGCGGACGTCACGGATGGACTCTATGGGCATCTGCGTCATGCGCTCAAAGGTACCGGATGTTCCATGTGTACACAACGGCGATTGGGTGCTCGCCCCCAAGGGCCCGCAAGCCGGTGTCCGGGACGCCTCAGCCCATCGGGCTGGCTAGGATCACCTGAGGCGTCTGGCCGGTTCGTCGCGCGTTGGTCACCGATTCCGCGCAACGTCCCAGGTCGGAGCGCTAAAACCGAGGCAACGACCGGGGCCGCCACCCCCCACAGGAGAGGCCCCGGCCGTCGCGCGGCACGGACCGCGCGGCGGCCCGTACTCTTTACAGCGCCGCGACTGCGTTTTGTGTCACACCTCGCTCCGTCACGATGTAGTTGCGTGTTGTACGAACATGGACGGGGAGCGGTTTCACGCCGTAACGTGCCATTCGCGCCGGAGTCCCGGCGCCGGTTCAGGCGCAGAGAGAGGCGCGCAGCGGGTGCTGGGGGACGACGCGGAGCTGACCGCCGCGGTGCTTGCGGCACAGGACGGGGACGAGACCGCGTTCCGGACTGTGTACCGCGCGGTGCACCCACGGCTTCTCGGGTACGTACGGACACTGGTCGGTGAACCGGACGCGGAGGACGTCACGTCCGAGGCCTGGCTGCAGATCGCCCGGGACCTGGAGCGGTTCAGCGGGGACGCCGACCGGTTCCGCGGCTGGGCGGCCCGGATCGCCCGCAACCGCGCCCTCGACCACATACGGATGCGCGGGCGCCGCCCCGCGATCGGCGGCGACGAGACCGAACTGGACGGCAAGGCCGCCGAGTCGGACACCGCGGGCGAGGCCATCGAGGCGCTGGCCACCGACAGCACCCTCTCGCTCATCGCACAGCTTCCGCAGGATCAGGCGGAGGCCGTCGTGCTGCGTGTCGTCGTAGGCCTCGACGCCAAGACGGCCGCCGAGACCCTCGGCAAACGACCCGGCGCCGTCCGCACGGCGGCGCATCGCGGTCTGAAGCGGCTCGCGGAGCTGCTCGGCGAGGATCCGGAATCCGCCGACGCGCTCGGCGCCGTTCCCCCGCAAAGAGGATCGCGCACACGCGCGGTGACGTCCGCGGGTGTGACGCATATGCGTTCGCGGACGCAGAAGGACATGTGATGGCCGACGAGCGCTCTGTCTTCCCGGGAGGCGACCCCCGGACCCCCGGCCGGTGGCTGGACCGCGATGCCGCGGAGCGTCTGCTGCGCGGAGAGCCGCTGGAAGCCGTCGACGCCGACACCCGCGCCCAGGCGGAGCGGCTCGCCGAGGCGCTCGGCGCGCTGGCCGCACCCCCGCTGAGCAGCGCCGAACTCCCTGGCGAGGCTGCCGCGTTGGCCGCGTTCCGCAAGGCGCGCACGGAGATGGGCGGCGAGGCCGCACCGCTCGGCCGCCGTGGCCTCACCCACTCGGCCGCGCATGCCTCCGACGCCGGTCTGGTACGTCTCGGGCGTCCCGCCACTGGCGGTCGCCGGGCCCGTTGGGCGCGCCCCACACGATTCGGGATCGCCGCGGCGCTGGCCGCCGGGATGATCGGCGGGGTCGCCGTCGCGGCCGGAACCGGAGTGCTGCCGACTCCGTTCAGTAACGAAAGGCCGGGCCCGGCCGCCTCGGTCACGGCGGTGCGGACCCCGGACCGGCCGCTCGCCTCGCCGTCGCCCGGCGTTTCGGGCAGCGGCTCCCAGGTGCCGATCCCCGACGGCACCACGGGCGACCCGTCCGACCAGGGCTCCTCCGACGAGCAGGCGGCCGGCGGTGCCGCGAGCGGGCAGCCGGGCTCGGACAGCACGGGCAACTCCGGCCGGACCCGCGAGTGGTGGAGCCGTACGCGCTCGTCCTGCCGCGATGTCCTCGACGGCAAGGATCTGGACGCGGGCCGCAGGCGGGTCCTGGAGGGCGTCGCGGGCGGCAGCGGCCGGGTGAGGACGTACTGCACCGGCCTCCTGGACCGGCTGGGCGACAGCTCCGGCGGGGACCAGAACGGCGACGGCAAGGGCGACGGCGACAACAAGGGCTCGGACAAGGGCGGCCAGGGAGATCAGGGCGGTGACGACGACGGCCACCACATACTTCCGGGCGGCAGCGGCGGCATCCTCACCCCGGCACCCTTGGCCCCGGTCCTGAGCCCGCTCCTGCCGAGGAAGACGCTGTCGTCGCCGGCACCGGAGCCGGCGTACAGCGCGTTGTCCTGAGGCCCGGCCTCCACCTACCGCGCTGACCTGCGGTTTCGTATTTCTTAGAACTTTCTTCGGCTCGGGTGTGACGTTTTCAGCCGTCGTGGCGCAGTAATGGGTGAGCCGACTGGTCATCGGCCGTCGCACGGAGCCCGGGTTCCCCCCGTACCCAAGGCTCTGTGCACTCGGCGCGGGGGGGGGCCCACCCCCCCCCCGCCCCCCCCCCCCCCCCCCCCCCCCCGCCCCGCGGGCGCCCGAAAA